>CAYLMS010000407.1:0-1886 GCA_964384455.1 uncultured Microbacterium sp.
CGGCGCGCTGGTGCATCACGGCGTCACCGATCTCGTGCTCAGCCCGGGTTCGCGCTCGCAGGCGCTGGCGCTCGCCGCCGCGCACCTGGAGCGCCGCGGCATCCTGCGGCTGCACGTGCGGATCGACGAGCGGGTCGCGGCGTTCACCGCGCTCGGGATGGGGCGCGAGAGCGGGATGCCGGCGGCGGTGGTGTGCACGTCGGGCACCGCCGTGGCGAACCTGCTGCCGGCCGTGCTGGAGGCCCACCATGCCGGGGTGCCGCTGCTGCTGCTGACCGCCGACCGGCCGCCCGAGCTGCGCGGAGTGGGGGCGAATCAGACCACCAGGCAACCGGGGATCTTCGCCGGCTTCGTGCGGTGGGAGGTCGACCTGCCAGTGCCCGAGGGGTGCGACGACGACGGCACGGATGCCGCCACCGAGGCGCTGCGGCAGGTCGCCGGTCACGCGGTGCGCGCGGCCGTCGGCGCCCCTGGCCGTGCGGCGGGGCCGGTGCACCTGAACCTGCCCTATCGCGAGCCGCTGTCGGGCCGCATGCCGGCGTGGTTCGAGGTGAAGCCCGCAACCGCCGGGGAGTCCCGGATGCCGCTGCCCGCGGCTGCGGGGGAGGCGGGTGCGCTCTACCAGGGCGGCGGCGGAGTCGGCGACCTCGACGGTGCCGCCGAGCCTCGGGTGCGGGTGCTGGAGCCGGGGCCGCGCACGGTCGTGGTGGCCGGCGCCGATGCGGGGCCGGATGCGGAGGCGGCCGCGCACGCCGGCGGCTGGCCGCTGGTGGCCGAGATCGTCAGCGGCGCCCGGTTCGGCCGCAACGTCGTGCCCGCCTACCGCGCGGTGCTGCGCGATGCGCAGCTCGGCGGGCGGGTCGAGCGGGTGGTGGTGTTCGGGCATCCCACGCTCAGCCGCGAGGTGACGGCGCTGCTGTCCCGGCCCGAGGTCGAGGTGATCGCGTTGCGCGGTGGGGGTGAGCAGTTGCAGCTGAACAGTGCGACCCTGGCCGCAGACCGCATCGAGGTGGTGCCCGGCTCCGACCGCGCATGGCGGGACGCCTGGTTGCGGGCCGGGCGGGCGGCATCCGTCGATCTCGACCCGCCGGCGCCCGACGCCGCGGGGCTGGCGTCGGCCGATCCGCACACGCGGCTTCCCGCCCTGGCCGAGGAGCTCGCCGTGCTGCGCCGGCCGATCGACCGGGCGATGCTCGTCGACGCGGTGTGGCGGGCGACGTGGCCGCACGACCGCCTGGTGTTCGGCTCCTCGCGGCTGGTGCGGGTGGCCGACGAGGTGCTGGCCGGCAAGCGGGTGACCGTGCACGCCAATCGCGGACTGGCCGGCATCGACGGCACGGTGGCGACGGCGCTCGGCGTCGCCCTGGCCAGTCAGGCCGAAGGGCAGGTCGGGGTCACCAGGCTGCTGCTCGGCGATCTGGCGCTGCTGCACGATGTCGGCGCGCTGCTGCTGGGGGCGGGGGAGCGCATGCCGCGACTGCAGGTGATCGTCGGCAACGACGGCGGCGGCACGATCTTCGACGGGCTCGAGGTGGTTCGGTCTGCCGCATCGGAGGATCTGGACCGGGTGATGTACACCCCGCACACCGTCGTGCTGGCCTCCCTTGCCGACGCGTACGGCTGGGCGTACACCTGCGCGACCACCCGCGCCGAGCTCGACGCCGCGCTGCTGGCCCCCACTCCGTCCTGCTCGCTCATCGAAGTCCCCCTCCCCCGCTGACCCCCGCCCACAGATTGGCGACACCTTTCTGCGATGGCGCCTGAGGTTCTTGCGTGCCATCGCAGGAAACTGTGGCCGAAGCGCGGGATGCGGCGGCCTTCAGGCCAGCGCGTCCACGATGGGACGGAACTTGACCCTCGTCTCGAGCAGCTCCGACTCCGGCTCG
>CAYLMS010000408.1:0-1881 GCA_964384455.1 uncultured Microbacterium sp.
GGGGCGGGGCAATTCGAGAGCATCATGTCCCGAGAGTCGAGTCTTCTTCCGGCCCGGCCGGCGCGCCCCGTGGCGCCCTGGATCGGCGGCAAGCGCAACCTTGCCATGACGATCATCGCCGAACTGGAGCGCACGCCGCACCGGCTCTATGCCGAGCCGTTCCTCGGTCAGGGCGGCGTCTTCCTGCGGCGGCCCTTCAAGGCGCCGGCCGAGGTCGTCAACGATCTCAATCGCGAGGTCATCACCCTGTTCCGAGTGCTGCAGCGGCACTACGTGGCGTTCTTCGAGTTGCTGAAATGGCAGCTCACCAGCCGCGCCGAGTTCGCGCGCCTGCAGGCTGTCGACCCCGACACCCTGACCGATCTCGAGCGGGCGGCCCGGTTCCTCTACCTGCAGCGACTGGCGTTCGGCGGCAAGGTGCGGTCACAGATCTTCGGCGTGAGCTACGCGCCGGCGCGCTTCGACATGATCAAGCTGGCGCCGCTCCTCGAGGCGGTCCATGAGCGCCTCGCCGGCGTGACGATCGAGTGCCTGCCGTGGGAGGCGTTCATCGCCCGCTACGACCAGCCGGACACGCTGTTCTATTGCGACCCACCCTATGCGGGCTCGGAGCGCGTCTACGGCAAGGCGATGTGGTCGACCGAGGATTTCGGCCGGCTGGCCGATCGCCTGCGCGGCATCAAGGGCCGCTTCCTGGTGAGCCTCAACGACGTGCCGGCCGTGCGCGAGGCGTTCAAGGGCTGTCGGTTGCGGACGATCAAGACGACGTACATGTTCCGTCATAACCAGAGTGGCGTCGACAGTGCCAAGGAGCTGCTGATCAGTGGCCGCCGGTAAACGATTCGATCTGGGCCGCCGGCCGCCGGAAGGGCCTTCCGTCGCCGGCGATCAGGCGCGGCATCCAGCCGGTGTTCTTCAGGGCGCCGACCTGGAAGCCGCCTGTCAGCTTCAGCCGGCCGCCGCACTCCCGGCACCGCGCCCGCCTGAATGTGGCGGCGGAGTCGAAGGCGCGCACGTCGTCGACGCTCTCGACCAGTCTTATGACGTCGACCGCGATCTCGCGCCGGCAGTCGCGGCAGCGCAGGCACCAGGTCGTGCCGGCGACCAGGGCATGGACGAGTGGCGGCGGCATCTCGTAGTCGTAGCCGCGACTATTGGAGGTCTGGGGCATCGGTCAGCGGTCCTTTGGGGCTTGGACGGTGCCGCTGTATAGTCGGCCCCGTACACGGAGCAGTCCATGGACCATCTTCAGGTCACTCTTCCCATGCCGGCCATCTTCACGATGGATGGGGAGGAGCTGGCGTCGGTTCCGTTCGAGGGGCAGCTTCAGATCGCGCTCGATCTCCGAGCCGAGTCGGGCCACACATCTCTTGGGTCGCGCTACCTGTGCTGCGACGTGGTGGCAGACGGCCAGTCGGCCTCGGTGCGCTGGACGTTCTGCGTCACCTGGGTGTGTCGGGTCGGCCCGACTACACGCCAGCGCAGGGTATCATCCTGGGCCGCGTGCAACGCGGCCTTTAATCGTCAATTATCGGCCCCTGAACGGCCCCTGAACGGCCCCTCGGCGAGGAGGCGGGTAGTGCCCCAAGTCTGTGACTACGGCCCTCACAGGGGGCCTTTTAGCTTCGGCTGCATGCCGGGCGTCCTACGGTGCGACCGGTGCGGTAAGCGCGTGGAGGTGGCAGATGCCAAGTGGCGCTGGCGGGAGGGTGCCTTGGACGCGGCTGCCGCTTCGGAAGCGGCCCTCGGAAAGGCCCGGACCGATGGCGACCGCTAGGTGTGCAACTTCCAGAGTCGAAAATTGCAAAATCCAGTGTCGCGCTTCATACGGACGCCTGAACAGTTGGGGAGGGAGGGGGCGCTGGCGCCCCGGACGCTACA
>CAYLMS010000409.1:0-1865 GCA_964384455.1 uncultured Microbacterium sp.
GGGGCGCCGTGCAGCCCGTGCTGCTGCGCGTGAGCACCGGCGTGCACGCCGAGACCCACGACTTCCTGGCCACGGCGCACGAGGACCAGAAATTCGGCTTCGCGCTGCCGGATGCTCCGGCCGCCGTGGCGCGCATCCGCGAGCTCTACGGGCTGCGCTTCGCCGGACTGCACTGCCACATCGGCTCGCAGATCTTCGCCGCCGACGGCTTCGCCGAATCGGCCGCGCGCCTGGTCGAGCTGCACGCCGAGCTGCTCGCCGGCGGCGAGATCGGCGAGCTCAACCTCGGCGGCGGCTTCGGCATCGCCTACACCGCCGCCGACGCCCCGCAGCCGATCACGGCACTCGCCGACGCCATCGTCGACGCCGTCGCGCGCGAGTGCGAGGTGCGCGGCATCCCGCTGCCCGCGCTCGCGTTCGAACCGGGCCGCGCCGTCGTCGGACAGGCGGGCGTCACCCTCTACGAGGTCGGCACCGTCAAGTCCGTGCGCACCGAGGCCGGGGTGCGCACGTATGTGAGCGTCGACGGCGGCATGAGCGACAATGCCCGCCCTGCGCTGTACGGCGCGCAGTTCTCGGCACGGCTCGCCTCGCGCACCAGTGCGGCGGCACCCGCACTCGTGCGCGTGGTCGGCAAGCACTGCGAGTCCGGCGATATCGTGGTCGACCACGACTACCTGCCCGTCGATGTCGCTCCGGGTGACCTGCTCGCGGTGCCCGCCACCGGCGCCTACTGCTTCTCGCTGGCGAGCAACTACAACTACCTCACCCGCCCGCCGGTCGTCGCCGTGCGCGACGGTCAGGCGCGGGTGATCGTGCGCGGCGAGACCATCGCCGAGCTGCTCGCCAGAGACGCGGGCGTCGCCGCCCGGCATGACGACGGAGGACACGGATGACGGACTATCGCCGCCTGCGAGTCGCCCTGCTGGGTGCCGGCTCGGTGGGCGCACAGGTCGCGGAGCTGCTGCTGCGCCACGCCGACGAGCTGGCCGACCGGGCGGGCGCGCGGCTCGAGCTGGCGGGCATCGCGGTGCGCGACCCGCGCGCCGCGCGCGACGTGGAGCTGCCCGGCGAGCTCTACACGACCGACGCCGAGTCGCTCATCGTCGGCTCCGACATCGTGATCGAGGTGATGGGCGGCATCGAGCCGGCCAAGACCCTGCTGCTGCAGGCGATCAACTCCGGCGCCGACGTCGTCACCGCCAACAAAGCGCTGCTGGCCACGCACGGCCCCGAGATCTTCGACGCCGCCGACCAGGTCGGCGCGCAGGTGTACTACGAGGCGGCCGTGGCGGCCGCCATCCCGATCATCCGCCCGCTGCGCGACTCGCTCGCCGGCGACCGCATCGAGCGGGTGTTCGGCATCGTCAACGGCAGCACCAATTTCATCCTCGACAAGATGGACCGCGACCGGCTCAGCGCCGCCGAGGCGGCGCAGCTGGCCACCGAGCTGGGCTATCTCGAGGCCGATCCCACGCTCGACGTGGAAGGGTACGACGCGGCGCAGAAGGCCGCGATCCTCGCCAGCCTGGCGTTCCACACGACGGTGCCGCTCGATGCGGTGCATCGCGAGGGCATCACCGGCATCGACGCCGCCGCCATCGAGGACGCGCGCCGCGGCGGGCATGTGATCAAGCTGATCGCCGCGTGCGAGCGGCTCTGCGACCCCGACGGCGGCGAGGCCATCTCGGTGCGGGTCTACCCGGCGCTGATCAGCCGCGACCACCCGCTGGCCAGCGTGCACGGCGGCAACAACGCCGTGTTCGTGCAGGCCGAGGCGGCAGGCAACCTGATGTTCTACGGTGCGGGCGCCGGCGGCAAGCAGACGGCCTCGGCGATCCTCGGCGACGTGGTCTCGGCGGCGC
>CAYLMS010000410.1:0-1865 GCA_964384455.1 uncultured Microbacterium sp.
GAGCTCGGTGCGGAACGAGCGCTCACGGAAGCGTCGGTCGCGCCGGTGCTCGAGGTCTGTCGGCAGCTCCGGCCGCGGCGATCGCGCGGCGCGTTCCACCACCACGACGGCATCGGGTGTGAGCGCGGGCACCAGTGCGGCGAGCAGACCGGTCAGCTCCGGCTCACCGAGGTCGTACGGCGGGTCGACCAGCACGAGATCGAACGCCGTCGTCGTCGTGCGCAGGAACGCGGCCGCCGCGACGGCGTGCACGCGCAGCGGCACCGCGGACTGCAGCGATCTGCCCACCCGTGCGGCGTTGCGGCGCGCCACCGCCGCGGCCGCGGGCGCCCGCTCGACGAGGTCGACCGATGCGGCGCCGCGGCTCGCGGCCTCCAGCCCGAGCGCTCCGGATCCGGCGAACAGGTCGAGCACGGCCGCGCCGCGCACGAGCTCGGCCGCCTCGAGCGCGCCGAACAGCGATTCGCGCACCCGGTCGCTCGTGGGTCGGGTGCCTGCACCGGGCACCTTGAGTGCCAGCGACCCGGCAGCGCCGGCGATGATGCGCGTCACCGCCCCACGATAGCGCCGTCCCACCCGGTGCCTAGACTTCAGTCATGACGCCGCCGACCCTGGACACGCGGCTCGACGGTGCCCTCGGCGCCAAGACGGCGACGCTGCTGGAGCGGGCGTTCGGCATGGGCACCGTGGGCGATCTGCTCGCGCACTACCCGCGCCGCTACGCGATGCGAGGCGAGCTCACCCCGATCCGCTCGCTGCCGGTGGGTGAGATGGTGACGATCGTCGCGGAGGTGGTGCGCGCGGGGGAGCGCCGCATGCGCAACCGCAGCGGCTCCCTGCTCGAAGTAGTGATCAGCGACGGGGAGGGCGTGTTGACCCTCACCTTCTTCAATCAGGCGTGGCGGCTGCGCGAGCTGCGCCCCGGGCGCCGTGGCGTGTTCTCCGGCAAGGTCGGCGACTATCGCGGGGCGCTGCAGCTCGCGCATCCCGACTATGAGCTGTTCGACGACGACGACACGGCGCGACTGAACGCCGAGGCGTACGCCAGTCTGCCCATCCCGATCTATCCCGCCACGGGCACCGTGACCAGTTGGCAGCTGAGGCGCACCATCGAGGGGGTGCTCGACGGCCTGGGTGACGTGCCCGACCCGCTGCCCGACGGGCTGCGCGGCGCGCACGGGCTGCTGCCCGCGCGCGAAGCGCTCGAGCGCATCCACCGCCCCGATTTCGCCGATCAGGTCGACGCCGCCCGCCGCACGCTGCGCTGGCATGAGGCGCTGGTGCTGCAGACGGCACTGCTGCAGCAGCGCGCCCTCGTGCGCATGCTGTCGGCCACCGCGCGCCCGGCCGGGCGGCTGCTGGCCGACTTCGACGCCGTGCTGCCGTTCGCGCGCACCTCCGACCAGGTGGCGGTGGGCGCCGAGATCGCCGCAGACCTGGTCGGCGCGTGGCCGATGAACCGGCTGGTGCAGGGCGAGGTGGGGTCGGGCAAGACCCTCGTGGCGCTGCGGGCCATGCTGCAGGTGGCCGAATCCGGCGGGCAGTCGGCGCTGATCGCGCCGACCGAGGTGCTCGCCGCCCAGCACCTGCGCACCATCGCCCGCATGCTGGGGCCCGACCGGGCGTCGCAGCTGATGCCGACGCTGCTGACCGGGCAGCTGCCGGCCGCCCAGCGGCGCAAGGCGGCGTTGCGGGTCGCCAGCGGGCAGTCGCTCATCGTGGTGGGCACGCACGCGCTGCTCAGCGAGACCACCACGTTTGCCGACCTGGGCCTCGTGGTCGTGGACGAGCAGCACCGCTTCGGCGTCGAGCAGCGCGAGACGCTGCGAGCGAAGGGCTCCAGCCCGCACGCGCTCGTGCTCACC
>CAYLMS010000411.1:0-1864 GCA_964384455.1 uncultured Microbacterium sp.
GAAGACGAGCCTGCAGGAGCTCGCCGCCCGCCGTGGCGCCACGCCGCCGCAGTACCGGGTCGACTCCACCGGGCCCGATCACGACCGGGTGTTCACCGCGCACGTGCAGGTCGGCGACATCCAGGCGTCGGGCACGGGCACGAGCAAGAAGAACGCCGAGATGGCGGCCGCGCGGGCTGCGTGGCAGGAACTCGACGGCCGCGAGTGAGCCGGCGCGGGAGGTCGCGTGCCTGAGCTGCCCGAGGTCGAGGTGGTGCGCGCCGGTCTTGAGCCCGCGGTGCGCGGCTCCGTGGTGACGGCCGCCGCCGTCATCGATCCGCGCGCGGTGACCAGACACGCCGCGGGCGCCGCCGACTTCGAGGCGGCCCTGACCGGGCGCCGTATCGTCGCCGCCGCGCGCCGCGGGAAGTTCCTCTGGATGCCGCTGGAGAACCGGGACGACGGCGCCTCGGCGCTCATCGCCCACCTGGGGATGAGCGGGCAGCTCATGCTGCGCGCACCCGATGCGGCCGCCGACCGGCACGAACGGGTGCGGCTGTGGCTGGAGCATCCGCGGCACGGTGAGTTGGCGGTCGTGTTCGCCGATCAGCGTACGTTCGGCTCGCTCGCCGTCGATGATCTCGTGCCCACGGGCGATGGTGCGCCAGGCGGGCGCGGCAGCGACGAGGCGCTGGTGCCGGCCCAGGTGGCGCACATCGCCAGGGATCTGCTCGACCCGGCGTGCGACGACGAGTCGCTGCGGGCAGCGCTTCGGCGCAGCAGTGCGGCGATCAAGCGCGTGCTGCTCGACCAGCGCGTGGTCAGCGGCGTGGGCAACATCTACGCCGACGAGGCGCTGTGGGCGGCCCGCATCCATCCTGAGACCCCCGCGCAGCGGCTGAGCGCGCGGGCCGTGACCAGGCTGCTCGCCGAGACCCGCGCCGTGCTGGTGCGCGCCCTCGCCGAGGGCGGCACCAGCTTCGATGCGCAATACGTGAACGTGAACGGCCAGGCCGGCTATTTCGCGCACTCGCTGCACGTGTACGGGCTCACGGGTCGGCCGTGCCCGCGCTGCGGCCGGCCGATCGTGCGGCTCGCGTTCATGAATCGCTCGTCGCACGTGTGCCCGCGCTGTCAGCGCGCACCGCGCTGATCACGGCGTGAGCACGCGCTGCCAGCCGGCCGAGTACGACACCGGCACGAAGCCGAGCGTCTCGTTGATGTCGAGCATGGGCCGGTTCTCCTCGGCGTTGAACGTGCACACGCACGGCGAGCGCGGTGCGAGCGCAGGCCAGCGCAGCAGGTTCGCGCACTTGACCGCCGTGCCGAGCCGGCGCCCGCGGTGCTCGGTGAGCACGAGCGTGCCGAACTGCTGGGTGGCACCCGCACCGTCGCCGGCGACGGCCAGTTCGTTGTAGGCGACCAGCTGCCCGGATGCCACGTGCAGCGCCGCGACGACCGAGACGAGCAGGCCCTGGTTGCGCAGGCGCGCATCGCGCCTGCGCACGCGGTCCGCGTCCCAGTGGTGCTCGTCGGTGACCAGGTCGCCGGTCGGGGCGTCGGTGTGCAGGCGCGAGAGCACGCGCGCGTAGCTCTCGATGTGCTCCGCCGGCGTCGCACCGGTCCACTCCAGCAGTCGGTAGCCGTCGCCGGCCGCGGCCAGCGCGGCGGCGAGGGTGCGCCGCAGCGGCGCCTGCGGCGCGCGCAGATCGAAGATGCTCGTGCGCTCGATCTGGGCCAGGGCGAAGCCGTGCCGCAGCATCAGCCTGGTCTGCGGGTCGCCGGCCGGAATCGAACCGTAGCCGGTGGGTGAGGCGATGCGTTCGGCTGCCTCGTCCGCGCGGTGCAGGCTCCAGCCCTGCAGCGTGGTGCGCCCGCGGTCGCG
>CAYLMS010000412.1:0-1853 GCA_964384455.1 uncultured Microbacterium sp.
GCAGCGGGGTCGTGCTGGTCTGGCTGGATGGCTCGAACCGTGTGACGGCTGTCAACCGGGTGAGTTGGGATCCCGCGACGAACACCATGCTGGCTAAGCCCGACGGGCCGCTGCGGCAGGGGCTGCGCTACGCGATTCTCGTGACGGACGCGGTGAAGGATCCGGACGGCGCGGCAGTGATCCGGGACGAGGGCTTTCAGGCGTGCATCGACCAGTTGATCGGCGGCGTGTACTGCACGGACATCAGCCAGGCGGTCGCGCTCGCGGCCGAGCGCGATCCGAAGGAGCAGAACCGGCTGGTCATCCGCGCCCAGGCGGACAAGCTCAACGAGGACGAGATCCGCGCGCTCATCGCCGACCGCAAGGCCAAGGCGACCGCGGCCGAGGCGAGCAAGCAGGTCGATATCGAGGACCTGGTGCCGCCGGCGAAGGCAGCGGACATTCACCGGCGGTGGGCGCACAAGCGCGGCTACCTCGAAGTCACGATCGAGCCGGAGGGCGAGCATGCCTTCCGTGGCTCTTTCCAAATGCATTGGCGATTAGGCGGCATGGGTGGCGGCGCTGGCGAGGCCCCTCGCAAGACCGCGGCCATCGCCTTCATGGTCGCCGCGCGCAGGCCCTATCAGGGCATCTGCCAGTCGGTGCCGGAGCATCCGGAGGATATGGCGGCGGCCGTCGAGCTGCATCGCTGGATATCGGAGACGATCGAGCGGCTTGGGGGCACCCCCAGCGACCTCGCGACCTGGCGCAAAGACTCTCCACCGCCGGAGAAGCCGGCGCCGAAGGCGTCCGCCAGGCCCGCGGCCACGGCACCCAAGCCGCAGCCCTTCGACGCAACGAAGCCACCGACCTGGGCGACGCTCGAATGGCTGGCGGGACCGTTCATGTTCCACGAAGGGCGCCGGGCCTGGCTCGTTCACGGCTGGCCCAAGCTGATCGAGGTCATCCGCGACGAGGACGGCCCGGTCATCCAGGAACTCTACAACCGCTCGGCCTGGCAGAGCGATGCCGACGGCGCGCCTTTCGACTTCGGCTCGTGCGTCGTCAAGCTGACGCACGCCCGGCCATGAACGCCTACAGCGAGCCCGAGCCCCGGCTGCCGGGCGTCGACCCGCCGTCGCTGATGCTCGAGTCGGTCGATATCGACCGCCTCTTCCGCCGCGCGCCGGGCTGGTTCAGCCGCGACCGCGTGCGCAAGCGCCTCTACCGGCGCGGCTTCCCGCTCGCCGTCGAGAAGGGCCGCTGGCTGCGCTCGGCCGTGCTCGCCTGGATCGAGCGCGAGGGCAGCCGGCCGGCGGCCACGCCGCGCAATCGCCGGCGCGGCGGCGCTCCAAGCGGGTACGCCCAGCCATGAGCGGAAACATAGAGGTGATGCCGGGATCGGCAGACGATCCGGAGCGCGATCGCGTCTTCCGGGAGATGCAGCTTGCCTGCGCCGGCCGGGCAACCGGCGCCGTCTTCGCCGCGCACATCGACAGCCTGGCTGCCGTCGTCGTCCTCTGTTCCAAGGATCGCCGACACATGGCGGCGCTCGTCGAGACGCTGCAACGCGATCTCGCGAAGGCGATCGACCGAAACTGGGACGTGATCAGAAGCCAGATGGCGCACACGCCCCGCGATGCGGGCAACGCATGAGTGCCTTTGCCACCCCCGCGAGCCCGCCCGTGTGGGCCGCGCCCGATCCGGCGGCCGACGACGAGCTGCGCCGCCACGCCCTCCCCTGCGACGTGCAGGTGGGCGGCACCGTGTTCCGGAAGGGCACCGCCCTTCTGCTTCTGGTCGAGCAACACCGCGCGCTCTACGGGCGCGCCTTCCAAGGCAAGGACTGGCAATGACTCTTCGTGAGACCCTGG
>CAYLMS010000413.1:0-1839 GCA_964384455.1 uncultured Microbacterium sp.
GAGGGAAGGTGCATGGGGAGAGAGAGACAGAAAGAGAAAGAGCGAGACAGAGAGAGGGGAGAGAGAGAGAGAGAGAAGTTACCTTCAAGAAAATCTCCGGGCGTACTTCGCTGGTATCTTGCGGAAACAGGCTCCACAGTCTAGCAAACAGCAACGATAAGAGTATTGTTCAACGACACAAGTAGAGGCGGCCTCGATGGCGAATTCACAGCAACGAACGGAAACCAACAGCCCAACAGAATACTGAGAAAAGTGAAAGCGACAAAGAAGTAAATTTTCTACAAAAGAAGCGAACCTCGTGTAGGCGTCCCCTTCTCGAATCCATTCATGACCCGTAGGAGTGACGATCATGCCTAGCGAGAGTAAAGCGTGAGCAAGTGCGCAAATTCGACCAAACAAGGCAGACACATCAAAGAAGAGTAGATGGAATTCGAAAAAGAAGAAGCAGATTCGATGTTCTGGGCATCCTACAAAGAGAGGTGGTGTCCGTCGAAGCGAAAATGTTGCCTGTGCAGTTCTGGATAAAGTCTCTGATGACACCCTTGGACACAAACGTCAGCGCACAGAACAAAGAGGCATCGTCCTCAAGGCGGAGTCGAAGGTAAGAAATAGGAACGAGAAGGATGAGAAGAAAAAGAAAGCTGAAGAATAATCAGAAGGAGGGTATTGTACCACTCTGGTGCGTTCCGTTTCGACCTTCGACCACTGCTGCGGATATCGGAGCTCATAGGTCGCGGAGGTCTGCGTTCTGGTGAGAACAGAAAGAACCTCTTGACAGAGAGACGACGCTGAAGCGACAGATGCACTACCAAAGAGAGAGAAAGGCACAAAGTAAGAGGCAGAACCTTGGCAGGATCAGCCTCCAGCTGCTTGAGGAGGTGCTCGATGATTTCCAGCTCCAGACCAAGAACCTCGTGGCAAGTCTGCAGAGCAAGCGAACAAAAACGACAATAAGCTGCTAGTCGCAAACACAGATGACTTCTGGAGGGGAGAGAACGGAGCGAGAGGACGCGGGGAGGGGGAGGGGGAGCGGGGAGGGGAGTGGGATGCGTACGATTTGCGGCGGCGGTGGAACGGCTGGCTGCAGTCCCACCGGATGTGGTTTTTTCGGCACATTAGGCGGAGGAGCAGCAGCAGCAGCAGCAGCGACGGCAGCGGCTCCAGGAGCGGCAGCGGGGTCAGCCACAGGCAAAGCTGCCGGAACAGGTTCTCCCGCTGCTTGACCAGGGGCTGGGGCTGCTGCAGGAGGTGGAGGAGCAGCCCCGCCACCAGCTACAGGAAGAAGAACAGGCGGAGCGGCTGCGGGTGCTCCGGCTGCTTGAGCAGGGGCAGGGGCTGCTGCAGGTGGCGCAGGCGCAAGAGGAGCTGCAGCCGGTCCACCAGCGGCAGCGGCTCCACCAGCGGCAGCAGGACCACCAGTTGGTACAGCGTTCACCCCACCGACTATTGGAGGAGGCATCACAGAGGCACCACGGGCCACGGCAGCCACTTGTGCGATCAAATTGGCGACCGCGGGCGGGGCTACGACCGCACGAGGGGGCAGGGCGGTGGCGTCACCAGGCGTGGTAGAGGATGCCGCGGCTGTGCCAGCAGGCAAGGCTGGAGGAGGAGAAACGATGGCTGCAGCTGGTGTTGCTTCGTGAGAAGATGAAGCGGTAGCAGGGTTGGCAGCAAGGTTGGGAGGAGAAGCGTTGGATGCGACTGCAGGTGCGGGAACGATCGCGCCTGTGGGCGTGGGGACTGCCTCAGCCATCCCAAGGGCACTTTGAGGCGACAGAGAAAAGGGAGAAAGAGTGGAAGAAAAGAAAGAGAGGAAATGTGTGGACGAAACTGACCGAC
>CAYLMS010000414.1:0-1836 GCA_964384455.1 uncultured Microbacterium sp.
GGGGCGTCACGAGCACCGTCGCGACGTCGGCCAGCAGATTGAACACGACCACCCCTACCGTGTAGACCAGCACGACAGCCTGGATGAGCTGCAGGTCGCGGTTGGCCACCGCGTTGGAGAACAGCGACCCCAAGCCCGGATAGCGGAACACGAACTCGACCACGATGGTGCCCGCCAGCACCACGCCTAGCAGCACTCCGGTGGCCTGGATCACCGGCACCAGCGCGTTGGGCAGCGCGTGCCGGCGCATGACGAGGGATGCCGGCATGCCCTTGAGCCGCGCCATCTGCACATAGTCCGACTCGAGCACGTCGATCATCGACGCGCGCACCAGCCGGTAGAGGTAGGGCACGATCACGAGCACGAGCGTGAGCACCGGCAGCCCGAGCTCGAGCGGATAGTCGAGCGGCGACGCCTCCGGCGGGAACAGCGAGACCGGCGGCAGGATCTTCAGCACCGTCGTGCCGAAGAGCATCACCAGCAGCAGCCCGATCACGAAGTCGGGCAACGCCGTGACGACGAGCGAGGTCGCCAGGGTCGCCCGGTCGAAGCCGCGGTCGCGACGGGTCGCGGTGATCGTGCCGAGCACGATCGACAGCGGCAGGGCGATGAGGAACGCGATCAGCACCAGCACCAGCGTGTTCGACAGTCGCGCGGGCAGCACCTCGGCCACCGGAGCCCGCAGCGCGATCGACATGCCGAGGTCGCCGTGCAGCAGCCCGGTGAACCACGACAGGTACTGCTGGTAGAGCGGCCGATCGAGGCCGAACTTCTCGGTGATCGCCGCAATGAGCTCGGGCGTCGCGTTCTTGCCGTAGATGGCGCGCGCCGGGTCGCCCGGCAGCACCTGGGTGGCGATGAACACGATGATCGTGACGCACACGACCACCACCACGCCGAAGCCGAGGCGGCCGAGCACCCACCAGTAGCCGCCGCGCAGCCGCATCGCCCATCTCCCTCGTTGAGCCGTTCAAGGATTGAACCTCTGTTCAAACCATAGAGCCAAAAGTGCCGAAAAGCCTTGACAGAACGCACATTGCGGAATTGAATCACTCGTCAAGAACTCGTGCGCAGCGATGGAGGTGCCGAACGATGGACGGCCGGGGCTTCACCCGACGTCAGATGCTCGCCGGAGGTGCTGCGCTGCTGGGTGCCGGCATCCTCGCCGGATGCACCCCGGGCGGCGCCGTCGCGCCCACGGCCACCGCGACACCGCGCAAGGGCGGGGTGCTGCGCGTCGCGGCATCCGGCGGCGGCGCGCAGGACTCGCTCGACCCGAACCTCGCCTTCGACGACCCGGCCATCGTGCGGGTCGGCGCGCTCTACGAGACGCTCACCAAGATCGACCTCGACTACAAGCTGCAGAACGTGCTCGCCGAGTCGTTCGAGCCCAATGCCGACGGCACAGCGTGGACGGTGCGCATCCGCGACGGGGTGACGTTCCACAACGGCAAGAAGCTCACCGCCGACGACATCCTGGCCTCGTTCCAGCGCGTGTTCGACAAGCAGAACCCGAGCACCAGCGCCGCCACGCTGAGCTGGCTCAACCTGAAGGACTCGGTCAAGGTCGACGAGCGCACCGTGAAGTTCGCGCTCGACCACGCCGTGGGCCCGTTCCCGCTGCTGATCAGCGGCGTGTCGATCATCCCCGTCGATTTCGACCCCACGTCGGGCATCGGCACCGGGCCGTTCAGGCTGAAGAGCTTCACCGCGGGGGATCGTGCGGTATTCGTGCGCAACGACAACTACTGGCAGCGCGGCGCGTACCTCGACCAGTTGGTCGCCATCGACTTCCCCGACCCCACCGCGGGGGTGAACGCGCTGCTCGGCGGTCAG
>CAYLMS010000415.1:0-1833 GCA_964384455.1 uncultured Microbacterium sp.
CGAGCACCTTGACCATGATGCCCTGGGCGCGCAGTGCGGCGACGGTGCGGGTCTCCTCGTCGAGACTGCGGCCGAGTGCGTGCACGCCGGCGACCACGAGCACGTCGCCGGACCGCAGGGTGCCGAACAGCCGCACGAGCCGCTCCTCCCACGACTCCAGGGTCTCGGGAGCCGGATGGCGGAAGCCCTCGATCGGCACGCCGAACCGGGTCAGCGCTTCGCGCTGGGCGACGACCGACGGCATCCCGTCGCGCGCGACGACGAGCCCGACGAGCCGCGACCCCTCGGGCCGCGCGAGCCACCAGTGCCGGTCGCGCTGCAGCTCGGTGAAGCACTTCGGGCAGTCGTGCGCGGGGTGTGGGAGCGCGAGCGGGCTGGTGTCGGCGCCGGGCTCGCTTGCGGCCGCGGTGGTGACGGGTGGCTCGACCATCCCCCCATTCTCCCCGCCGCCGACCCGCTCGGCGCGCACCGGTGGCGGCGGCCGTGGCGGCGGTGGTGACGGCGGCCGGGCACGCGCTGAGGCTGGATGTCGCACAGGGCCCTCCGGAGCGCCGGTGTGGGCACATTCAGCCTGAGTGCGTGCACGACGGGGCGAGGCGAGCGCACAAGCCCTGGTGCGGCGCGATACCGTGTCGGAATGACGATCGACGATGCGCCCCCCGGCGACGCCGACCAGCCGTACACCGAGGCTGCCGACTGGGAGCGTGGCGGCGCGCACCCCGAAGCCTCCGGCTCGGCCCGCGAGGCCGACGAGGCTGAGGCCGACGAGGCTGAGGCCGACGACCCGGACCGCCAGGCCGAGCACGCCGAGCCGGCCGAGCACACCGAGGCCACGGCACCGTCGCCGCTGGCGCACCTGGACGACATCCTGTACCCGCCCATCGAGCCCTACGACGAGGGCATGCTGCTGGTCGGCGACGGGCAGCGGGTGTACTGGGAGCAGAGCGGCAACCCGCACGGCAAGCCGGTCGTGTTCCTGCACGGCGGACCCGGCGGTGGCACCGCGGGCTGGCAGCGGCGCTTCTTCGACCCGGCGCACTACCGCATCGTGCTGTTCGATCAGCGCGGCTGCGGTCGCAGCATCCCGCATGCGAGCGAGCCCGACGCCGACCTGCGGCACAACACCACCTGGCACCTGGTCGCCGACATGGAGCTGCTGCGCAAGAACCTCGGCATCGAGCGCTGGCAGGTGTTCGGCGGCTCATGGGGCAGCGCGCTCGCGCTCGCCTATGCGCAGACCCATCCCGACGCGGTCAGCGAGCTGGTGCTGCGCGGCATCTTCACCCTGCGCAGGCACGAGCTGGAGTGGTTCTACGAGGGCGGGGCGTCGGCGGTCTTCCCCGATCTGTGGGAGGAGTTCATCGCGCCGATCCCCGTGCTGGAGCGGTCGCGGCTGATCGAGGCCTACCACCGCCGTCTGAGCGATCCCGACCCGGCCGTGCACGGGCCTGCAGCGCTCGCCTGGTCGCGCTGGGAGGCGGCGACGATCACGCTGCGGCTCGATCGTGCTGCCGTCGACCGCATGACCGACCAGCGCGAGGCCACGGCGTTCGCGCGCATCGAGAACCACTACTTCATGCACGGCGGATGGTTCGAGGAGCGGCAACTGATCGATCAGGCGGCACGGGTGCGTGACATCCCCGCGGTGATCGTGCAGGGCCGCTACGACATGTGCACGCCGTTCATGACGGCCTGGGAGCTGCACCGGGCGTGGACGGAGGCCGAGTTCGTCGTGGTGGACGATGCCGGCCACGCGGCATCCGAGCCGGGCATCGCGCGCGCCCTGCGCGCCGCGGCCGACGGCTTCGCCGCCCGCTGAGAGCTCACCGCCCC
>CAYLMS010000416.1:0-1832 GCA_964384455.1 uncultured Microbacterium sp.
GTTGTCCTTGTCGCGCCCTGCGGGCAGGCCCGAGTGCGGGTGGTCGATGATCTCGGGGATCTCCTCGTCGGGCAGCCCTGCGGAGAAGTAGCGCACGGTCTCGTTGCCGAGGGCGTCCCAATAGCTCACCGCGACGCGATCGGCGTGAAAGCCGTGATCCTGCTCGCCCATGGGTCCGGCACCCACGCGGGTGCCGCGGATCGCGTTGCCGCCGGTGGCCATCTCAGGCTCCCTGCAGCCGGGTGAGCAGCCCGAGCGCCACGATGGATACGAACCAGGCCAGCGCGAGCACGACGGTGAAGCGGTTGAGGTTGCGCTCCGCCAGTCCCGACGATCCCATGGTCGACGACATCCCGCCCCCGAACATGTCGGACAGGCCGCCGCCGCGGCCCTTGTGCAGCAGGATCAGCAGGGTCAGCAGCAGGCTCGTGATGCCCAGCAGCACCTGCAGGATGAACTCCAGAAACGGCACGAGGGCTCCTTCTTGCGAACGCGACCGCCCGGTCGCACAAGCATCCAGTATACGGCGAGGCTCAGACGCCGACGTGCTTCTGATAGCGCACGATCGACGCGAACTCGTCGACGACGATCGACGCCCCGCCGACCAGTGCGCCGTCCACATCGGGTTCGCGCAGGAATCCCGCGATGTTCGCCGCCTTCACCGAGCCGCCGTAGAGCACCCTGGTCGCGGCGGCCGCGTCGGCACCGAGCAGCTCACCGACCACCTCGCGCAGGCGGGCGCACACGTCCTGCGCCTGCTGCGCGGTCGCCGCCTGCCCCGATCCGATCGCCCACACCGGCTCGTACGCGACCACGATCGCCGATCCGGACGGCACACCTTCCAGCGCCGCGCGCAGCTGCGCGACCGGCACGGCGGCCGCGCCGTGCTGCTCGAGGTCGTCGGCGGTCTCGCCGACGCAGATCACCGGGGTGAGCGCATGGCGCAGCGCCGCGCGCACCTTTGCCGCCACGACCTCGTCGGATTCGGCGTGGTACTGTCTGCGCTCGGAGTGACCGATGATGACGTAGCGCACCCCGAGCCTGGCGAGGAACTGACCCGACACCTCACCGGTGTAGGCGCCCGAGTCGTGCACCGACAGGTCCTGCGCGCCGAGCGAGAATGCGATCCGGTCGGCGTCGATCAGCGTCTGCACGCTGCGCAGGTCGGTGAACGGCGGGAACAGCCCGACCTCCACGCTGCCGCGATCGTGGCCCGCGTCGCGCAGCGCCCAGTCGAGCTTCTGCACGAACGCCACCGACTGCAGGTGATCGAGGTTCATCTTCCAGTTGCCGGCCAGGAACGGCGTGCGCCGTCCGGGCGTCGGCGGAGTCATGACTGCCATCCGAGGACCTCCAGTCCGGGGAGCCGCTTGCCTTCCAGGAACTCCAGACTCGCACCGCCGCCGGTGGAGATGTGACCGAACCGGTCGTCGGTGAACCCGAGCCGGCGCACGGCCGCGGCCGAATCGCCGCCGCCGACGACGCTGAGGCCCGACACCTCCGTGAGGGCGCCGGCCACGGCACGCGTGCCCGCGGCGAACGGCGCGAGCTCGAACACGCCCATGGGTCCGTTCCAGAACACCGTGCGCGATCCGCGCACCGCCGCCGCGAACAGCGCAGCCGTCTGCGGACCGATGTCGAGCCCGATCGCCCCGGCGCCGATCGGGGTCGACTCGATCCGGTCGACCGTGGTCTCGGCGCGCTCGGCGTCGGCCGAGAAGGATGCGGCCACCACGGTGTCCACCGGGAGCAGCAGCTCCACCCCGCGCTCGCGCGCCTCGGCGATGTACCCGCGCACGACGTCGAGCTGGTCCGGCTCGAGCAGGCTGCCT
>CAYLMS010000417.1:0-1829 GCA_964384455.1 uncultured Microbacterium sp.
CCCGCCTATTGCCAATACCTTGTTAGCGGGTCGTTGTTTTATTTCAGATACTCGTCAATAACAATTTTTTTTTGCTTCATCAATATTTCATACGAGTTTGGCTTACTCATTAGTACTCCTAAATTATTCGGAATAACTTGCCAAGACAAACCAAACTTGTCTTTGCACCAACCGCAGTTACCTTCACCTCCTCCGTTTGCAGTTAATGAGTTCCAATAATGGTCAATTTCATTTTGGTCTTTGCAAGGAATTACGAAAGAAACGGCTTC
Organism: uncultured Microbacterium sp.; assembly: GCA_964384455.1. GTDB lineage: Bacteria > Actinomycetota > Actinomycetes > Actinomycetales > Microbacteriaceae > Microbacterium. The sequence goes on from CAYLMS010000417.1 coordinate 270, forward strand.
GTTAAATTTAAAGTTGTCGCCACCATTTAGTCCCATAAAAAATTGTCCGTTCAATTCAAAGTTTACGACCATTCCTGCATCATTAATTATTTTTGAATTTGGAAATATTGTGCAATAAAATTCTGCTGCTGCTTTGGCTTGTCCGTCAAACCATAAGCAAGGATACATTTGCTTTGTCATTTTATTTGTATTATTTTGTAATGAGTTTTCTGATTTTTAGTCTGCTTGGTCTTTTAAAGTATGATAAATTGCCAACGAATGTCCGTGTCCCAAACCGAAGTCTTTTTTGAGCCACGCAATAACTTCTGTTGCTTTTACCGTTGGTTTTAAAATGCCTTTGTCAAAATAACCTTTTGCGATGGCTAACTTTTTAAAGTCGGTTGGTGTTTTACCTGTTTTTATTTTGATGTTTTCAAAATATTTGTCTAATGGGATTTTATTTGGCATATAATTTAATTATTTCAGCAGTTAAATTGTCTTAAATGATGGTCAGCGTGCTTGTATTCCATACAACCTGCCTGCTCTTTTGTTAATGCTCCGAAAAACGGATGCGTAAAACCATTTTCTGAATAGTTACCGTATTCGTCAATGAGTTTAAGCCATTTCATTTTTTCTTCCGAAAAATTTACTTGCTCTTTAATAACAAAAGAAGGAACGGTTGGCAGATTTTTTTTCACTGGTTCATCTTTCATCATATCTTTCAAAGCAAATCTACCGACCAGCTTGCCGAGAAATGATTGTTTATATTTTGTTTTTCCAAGTGCCATTTCATCCCATTGCGAGCAATGTTTCATCATTTGCGAAACATTCATTTTGCCCCATTGAGCCGTGCTGTTTTCATTAAGCGAATTAATTCTTTCAATTAATTCATCTCTTGTAGTTTTATCAAATATGGATTTCATTTTAAAATTATTGTTTTGGGGTTAAAGAAAACCTGTCGAGTTTGTAAATAAATTCTTCTATTTCTTTTTGTCTTGCATTTGCAAAGCCTTTGTCAGAGCCAGTTTTGACAAACCCACATTTTTCTAAAACCTTTTGTGAACCAAAATTGTCAAAAGCAACCCGCCCAAAAATCGGTCTGCTATTTTCTATTGTCAATATTTTTTTTAGTGCTGAAGTTGCAATGCCCTTACCCCAAAATTGTTTGTCAATCCAATATGTTATCTCACAGTCTCCAAACATTACAAATTTGGCAATGCTTCCTACAATTTTGTTATCAAATATAATTGTCTGATTATTTACTGTGAAATCGTTTAACAGTTTGGTGTATTTGTCAATATATGCGGTCTTGTCTGATGGGTCTTTTGGCATAAATGCAGCTAAGTATCCAGCCTCTTTGTCAAGTTGAAATTCAAACAAAGTGTCCAAGTCTGCTACTTCTGTCGGTCTAAGTTTTATGTCAAGTTTGTTGCCTACCATTATGAATTTACTGTTTTTGAGTTAATGAAAACCAATTGCCTGAATCGTCTTGAAAAACAGCGGCAACGCCATAAAATTCTTCTTTTGGTGGTTTTGCAAATTCAACCCCTTTGCTTTTTAATTCTTCGTAAGTAGCGTAAA
>CAYLMS010000418.1:0-1826 GCA_964384455.1 uncultured Microbacterium sp.
TGCTGGTTCTGCGCGTGCAGGATGCGGCGCAAAGCCTCCGGACCCTGCTAGTCGAGATCGATCGGGAAGGGTTTCATCCGCTACGACGGCGTCACCAGCACCGGGTATTCCTCGAGGAACAGGCGCCATTCACGCAGGATCTGGTCGCGGCGGCCGAAGGCGGCGGAGAAGGCGCGCAGGTCGTATTCCGGCGTGATCTCCAGCCAGGTGGCCATCGCCTTCCTGACCTTGGCATCGCCGAACTTCTCGATGGCCTGGGCGAAGCCGAAGCGCGCCTCGGACAGCACCAGCGGCGACCAGATTTCGGCAATTTCGCGGAAGTTCGGCGGCACGGCGTACTCGACCTCGTAGCCGGCGGCGCTCAATGCCTTCTCGGCGATGGCCAGACCGGCGGCCACTTCCGGGTCAGCGCTGTAGCCGTCCAGCCCGCTTAGCAGAGCCACCTTCATGCCCTTGCGCTCGGTCTTGGGCGGCGTCGGCATCGGCTGCCACCAGGAGTCGCGCACGTCGCGCGCGGCCAGGGACGGGAAGCTCAGCCGCACGTCGGCGACGCTGCGTGCGAGCAGGCCCTGCGCCGCGATCAACTGGCTGGTAATGGTGCGCGGACGCGCCGACGCGCTCGGATTGAAGTTGGACACCGCACCCAGCGAAGGGCGCAGGCCGACCACGCCGCAGGCATAGGCGGGGTAGCGCACCGAACCGGCGATGTCGTTGCCATGGGCCAGCGCGCCGATGCCCACTGCCACGGCGGCGGCCGCGCCGCCGCTCGAGCCGCCCGGCGTCAGCGCCGGATCCCAGGGGTTCAGCGTGCGGCCATGCAGATCGTTGTCGCAGAACCAGCGGAAGGTGAAGGCCGGCACGTTGCTGCGACCCACGATCACCGCGCCGGCCTTCAGCAGGTTGGCGATGGGCGCGCGGTTGTCGGTGGCGATGTCGTCCTTGAATGCCACCACGCCATCGGTGGAGGCATGGCCCTTCAGGTCGGAGTCGATCTTGGTGGTGATCGGCACGCCGTGCAGCGGCGGCAGCGCCGCGCCACTCGCGCGCAGGCGGTCTGCTGCATCGGCGGCCATCAGGGCCTCGGCATCGAGCGCTTCGGCGATTGCGTTGACGACCGGATTCACCTCATGCAGGCGCTTCAGGCAACTCTCTGTGGCTTCGCGCGAAGAGACGCGGCCGAGGCGGATGGCGTCGGCGAGTTGGACGGCGGTCCAGCTCCAAAGCGGCCCGCTACCGGACGCGGCGGCGGGAGTGCTTGTCAGTGCAGCGTGTGCGGTGCGCAGTGGGCCGGTGGCCATCGCGGCTGAGGCGACGGCGAGGCTGGTCAGAAAACGACGGCGTTTCATGCAATCTCCTTGGGGATCGGATCACGATGCGCCCTCTGCGGTGCAGGGGCGGATCAGTTGTGACCGATGATAAGAGAAATGAATGATCGCAACAGAATCACTTATTTTTGTCACGACAACCTTAGGTAATCGCTCACAACGTAGTTGCGCTTTGGGTGCGCGCTGGATGCGGCGCAGCAGGTCGACCGACAGCTGGGGTACCCGGTGGCGCAGCCGCAGTTCCTCATTCAGGCGCAGCAGGAGGCGCGCGGCCATCTCGGCGTCGGCGAGCGCGCGGTGGTAGCGGCCGGTGACCGGCAGCGGGGCGTAGTCGACGAGGGCGCCGAGTTTGTGGCTGGGCGCGATCGGGAAGCGCTTCAGGCCAGCAACGAGGCTCGCGGTGACCGCCATCGGGCTTGGCCACGCGCGGGTCGCCGACCGACCGCAATCGGGATAGGGGCGGCCAGCTTACCTGACCGTTCCCCTCCCACACCACCCGGC
>CAYLMS010000419.1:0-1821 GCA_964384455.1 uncultured Microbacterium sp.
CGAGAGTCGTCGACTTCCCGCAGCCGGTCGGCCCGACGATCGCGCAGAACTGGCCGGCTTCGATCGTGAGGCTCACGCCGTCGATTGCGGTGAACGGGTCCCCGGCGGGAGTGAGGAAGCGCTTCGTGAGCGCGACGAGTTCGATCCGGGCGGCGTCCTCGCCGTGAGGCGCGGGGTTCCGGGATGCGGCGGGAGGGACGACGTCCATGCCGAACGACCTCTCTGTCTGGCGCGCACCTTCATCGGTGCGCTCGGCGATATTCACCGACTGTAAGAAGCTCGGTGTAACCCCCGCGCGCTTGCGCGCCATTGCCGCCTTGTGCGCGTTCGCGCGGGTTGTGCGCGTTCTGCTCGCATTGCGTTCCACGCCCGCAGTGTTCACAATCGGGTCAGATGCCCGCCCGACTGCGACCGCTACGCAAGATCTCGAGCCAGATCCTTCTGGCTCAGATCGCGATCCTCACGATCTCGATGCTCGTGGGGTTCGTGCTGTTCGCCGGTGAGGCCAGAGCCAACCTGGACAGCGACTATCAGCAGCGAGCGGCGGCGATCGCGCTCACCTTCGCCGGCATGCCGGGCGTGCGGTCGTGCATGGCCGTCGACACCGCCGGCTGCGGCCAACTCATCCAATCGCTCGCAACGACGACAATGGCCCAGACGGGCGCCTCCTATGTCGTGGTCATCGACATGCAGGGCGTGCGGCACTCGCACCCCGACCCTTCGCTGATCGGCGAACCGGTCAGCGAAGGCGTGGTGACCCGCGACGGGGCGGTGCATCTGCGCCAAGACAACGGCTCGACGGGCCCTACCGCGAACGCGCGAGTTCCCCTGTACGCGCTCGGCGGGCGCATGGTCGGGGAGGTCTCGGTGGGGTTGAAAGAGAGTTCGGTCTCGGGCGAGCTGCTGCGTCAGCTCCCTGCCTACGCGGTGTGGTTCGTGATCGCGCTCGCGGTCGGCGCATTCGCCTCGTGGTTGACGGCCCGGCGCATGAAGCGCCGCACGTTCGGGCTCGAGCTCGACGAGATCGCCCGTCTGCTCCAGGAACGGGAGGCGACGTTGCACGGTATCCGCGAGGGCGTGCTCGCTGTCGACCCTGACGGGCGGGTCAGCGTCGTCAATGACGAGGCGCAGCGACTGCTCGGGCTTCCGCCTGTCGCATCCGGGCGACGCATCGAGCAGCTGGTGCCGCCGGGACGGCTGAGGGACGCGCTGACGGGCACGAGCGGGGTCGAGGACGAGACCATCGTCACCGACGACCGTCGCGTGGTCGTCAATCGGATGCCGGTGGTGCTGGACGGTCGCCCGCACGGCGCTGTGATCACCCTGCGCGACCGCACAGAGGTGGAGGCGCTCGCTAGCGAGCTCATCGGCACCCGCAGCCTGACGGAGTCGCTGCGCGCCCAGCAGCACGAGTTCTCCAACCGGATGCACGCGATCGCCGGGCTGCTCGAACTCGGCCGGCCCTCCGAAGCGCTCAGCTACGTGCACGAGATCCGCGGCACCAGCGCCGATCTCGACCAGACCCTGCGCACGCACATCGGGGCGCCGCAGCTGATCGGACTGCTGCTGGGCAAGGCTGCGGAGGCGAGCGAGCGGGGGATCGACTTCGCGATCTCGCCCGACACGGCGATCGGCGACGCGCCGGAGCGGGTGCAGGCGCTGACCATGATCGTGGGCAACCTCGTCGACAACGCCTTCGACGCCGTCGCTGCGATGCCTGCGCCGCGACGGGTCGAGGTCGGCATCGTGGAGACGGAGCGGGAGGTGAGGGTCCGGGTGGCCGACAGCGGGGCTGGAATCGCGCCGGAGGACCGCGCGCAC
>CAYLMS010000420.1:0-1817 GCA_964384455.1 uncultured Microbacterium sp.
CGGCGTCGCGGGCGAGGTCGGCCAGCTGCTTGCGTTCGAGGGCCTCACGGACGATGGCCGGGCCGGTGTCGGGGTCCGGTGGGCTCAGCGGGCCGGTGAGGACCGGGCGTCCGGTGAGGCTGATCTCGCCGCGGCGGTAGGCCTCGAGCCGGTCGCCGGCGAGGGTGCCGTCGGCGATGGCCAGGCGCAGGGCGCGGTACTCGACGGCGTAGCCGGCTGGGTCGTCGGGGCTGGCGTTGGGCACGGGCATCTCGGTGCGGTCGACCCGGTCGTCACGGATGCGCCTGACCTCGGTGATGATGTCGGACGGGTCGATGAATTGCTGGCGGCCGCCGAGGTTCAGGACGGCTTGGCGGGCATCCTCGTAGCGAATGTCGCCGAGGATGACGGCCCAGAACGCGGGCGTTTCGGTGTCGAACCGCTGGGCGGGCTTGATCTGCGAGATGGCGTCGCAGATTCTCGCGGTTTCGGTGGCGTTCACGAGGCGGCGTCCTTTCGGGAATCCATTGCGGCGGCGGTTTCGTACCAGTGGGTTCGCATTGCATTCCTGCTGCCCTGGCTTCCATTCCACGCCGATTGCAGTTCGCCGAGGAATGGGTCGATGGTTCGGGAGCGTTTCGCGGCGGCGCGCTGGATGGCCACGAGGATGATCGGGAGTTCGATGTGGTCCTGCTCGATGAGTCGTTTCACGTTCCTGCCGATGGCCGAGCGTTGGCTGCTGGTGGCAATTCCGCCGCTGGCCTCGATTGCGGTGACGTAGGCGCCGACCAGCACCGGCGTGGGGCTGGCTGTGGGGCCGGGGGTGGGCGTGATGTCGAGGGGGAGCTCGTCGTGGACCACCTCGGCCTCGATTTCGTCGGCCGTGGGGGGCGCGTCAGCGACCGCCGCGGTAACTCTCGTTAGTTGGCTCTCGTTCAATGGCTCTCGTTCTTCTAGGCGGGTCACTGGTGACCCGACCGTCGGGTCTGTGGTGACCCGTGCCCGGGTCTGTGGTGACCCGTGCTTTGGTGAGCGCGGGTCACTGGTGACCCGTGGGCTTGGGTCTGTGGTGACCCGTGCTTTGGTCGGTTCGCCGTCGGCGAGGCGCGTGTCCCAGATGTTCGATCCGGGCCTGCGGGTGCGCTCGATCCACCCAGCCCGAGCGAGCTCGGCCGTGGATCGCTTGACCGTCTCGACCGATGCGCCGAGCCTTCCAGCCAATTCCTCGCGCCCCGGGAATGCATTTCCGGACTTCCCCGCATACCGCTGGATGACGCCATAGAGGCGAACCGCAGCGGGTGATATCGAGGTATCGAACAGCAATTCCTCGGGAATCTTGGCGAAGTTCCTGGAGCTCATGCCTCGACCTCCGGACGGTGGCCGAAGACCACCTGGTGCGCGTCATGGCCGTCGGGGATGTCGAGGTAGACGCACCCGCAGGACGGGCACGAGCGCGCGGTCGCGCCGGCCATGACCTCGAGGTCGATGCGCTGCCGGGCGCAGCGCCTCTCGAGCAGCGACAGGGTGGAGCTCATGCCGTCGCCTCGCGTGGCTCGCTCGACAGCAGGTCCTCGAGGTCACTGGCCACCGCGGCCAGCCGGGTGAGCGCCCGGTGAGTACGCCAGCCGACCGGATGCTCGAGGGCATGCGTGGCGGCGTGCTCGGCGATGGCGCGCCACACCGCAGGGTCCTCGAGGGCACCCACCACTGCCTCCGGGCTCAGCCGGGTGCGGCCCCGGGACTCGTCGGCGGCCTGGCGCGCGGACTCGGCGCGGGCGGCCCGCAGTGCGTGGGTCTCGTTGCCGGTCAGGGGTGGCACAGTCGCCGGCTCAGTCGGC
>CAYLMS010000421.1:0-1813 GCA_964384455.1 uncultured Microbacterium sp.
TATCTGGATGGGATTCAAGCCGTCGTTTTTGACGCCGTGGGCACGGTGATTCACCCGGAACCGCCGGCTCTCGAGATGTACCGGGAACTGGCTGCTCGTCATGACATTATGCTAAGCCCCGAAGAGGTTCGGACGAGATTTGTCCGTGCCTACCGAATCGAGGAACAGTTCGACCGGGAGCAGGGCTGGATCACCTCGCAAGAGCGGGAAGAACGCCGTTGGCGGAAGATTATTGCGGAAACCCTACCCGAACTCTCGGCTCACCGCGACTGCTTCGAGGAACTGTATCAGCACTTCGCTTTGCCACACGCCTGGAAGCTGGAACCGGGACTCGACCAGCTGCTCGACGGGTTGCAACATCGCGGAATCGCCTTCGGTCTCGGATCGAATTACGATTCCCGACTGGAACAGGTGATCGCCGGTCATCCGGTCCTGCAACGAATGCGGCCAAACGTCGTCATCAGTGCTGCAGCGGGGATTCGCAAGCCGGCACCGGGATTTTTTCAGGCGGTTCAACGGCAGATGGGAAAACCTCTCCCGGAAGCGATTCTCTTTGTCGGCGATGACATCGACAACGACTACCTGGGAGCCACGGCCGCGGGAATGAAGGCGATCCTCCTGGATCCCAGGCACCGCGCCGGAACGATCTCGAATCGAGTGCTGCAATTGCTCGAAATCTTGCACTGATGCAATTATTTGCAATTGGCCCAGAGGCATGAATCAATACAAGAACTATGATCTGATTACAGGAAACTATATCGTCTTGTACGAGAATGATTCTACGGGAACAACAAACAGAACGATCAATGGGGTTAATTATCAACAGACTATTGCGGCGCATGAATTTGGTCACTTATTAGGATTAGACCATCCGGGCGGAAATACCAATGACATTGCAAGTTATCTAGCAGATGCAACTAGTGTAATGGGGGTAGGCAATGAACTGAGGCCAAATTATTTTGACAAATGGATCAATTGGCTAAATGAAAACTAAAGATCATGTGGCAATTGGAAGGCGTGGGCTAATATTTAGGTAGCAACCATATAATTCGGTGCGGTGGCCGTATATATAGGAGTTAAAAATGCACAATAGGATAATATACATATATATGCTCACATTTAGTCTGATAGTTGGTTGCGATAAATCCGGGAGTAGCGGAATGTTTCATCTCGATGCATCAAAATCATTTGTTGTAGTTCTTGGTAAAGGCAGTGCAATGCGTGGGTTAGAGACTATCAATATAGATGAAAATGGATCAGTACAAATACACAGACTAAAAGATAGTAGAACAAATACATGGGAGCATGCGACTATGTCCCTTTCGCCAGATTTGAAACATAGTCTGACAAATGCAATCGCTGATAATAAGCTCGTGGCGCTGAATGAAAAATATCAAGATCGTAATATCAAAGATGGATCGCAGTGGATTTTATCCATCAGGCAAGGTATTACAAGAAAAACTGTTTACTTTGACAATCAGTTTCCATCACAGATAGTCAGATTTGCAGAAGAGTTGGATAGGATCATTGAAACTGCGGGAATCAACAAAGCACATTGGGAGCAGGTAGACACGATTCAGAGCAGAAATCATGAAACAGAATTATGGAATGCAATTAAACATTAAGGTGTGCATTATAGATCAGGTAATAACAGGTACTTCGGTCCAGCCATGCAATGCAGCTACAGCGATCAGAGCAATTCGATGGGATGCTGTTCCATTTACCCTGATTCTTCATAAGATATTCCAGTCGATTTTGGCTCCTGATGAGTTGTGGATGATTCGACCAACCCCAAAGACAGTGGATGACCATG
>CAYLMS010000422.1:0-1811 GCA_964384455.1 uncultured Microbacterium sp.
AAAGATCGTGCACCAGCTCGTCGACGACCTCGATGGCACCGTCCTGGAGGTCGGATCCGGCGAGACCGTGCTCTTCGCCCTGGATGCGATCGCCTACGAGATCGACCTCACCGACGCGCACGCCGCCGCGCTGCGCGACGTGCTCGCCCCCTACCTTGCCGCCGCGCGCCGCGTCACCGCCGGTCGCCCCGCCTCCTCGGCCGCGCCGCGCCGGCGCGCCGGCCAGCAGGACCTCGCACCGATCCGGGCGTGGGCGCGGCGGAACGGCTACACGGTGTCAGACCGCGGCCGGGTCTCGGCAACCATCGTCGCCGCCTACGAAGCCGCGCACCGCGCCTGAGCGCTCAGGGCGCCGGTAGCACCCCTCGACCGCGTCGGCGCAGTTCGGGTTCGACCGCTCCGCTGACGTAGGCGGGTTCGACGAGGGCTCCGGTCTGGTCGGCGGCCTGCTGCGCCAGCTGTGCCTCGGCGTCGACCGCCTCCTGCAGGGCCGACTTGGCGCGCAGCGGCGGTGTCTTGAAGAACAGCGCCAGCACGAACGCGAGCAGTACGACGGCCATAGCCACCCAGAACACGGTCACCGACGCGTCGTTGACCGCAACCAGGATCGGCTTGGTGAGCCGCACGTCGGCGTTCTTCAGGAACGACGTGTCGTTGAACGCGTCACTGCCGAACGAGCCGCTGCCTGACGCTTGCCCGCCGCTCGGCAGCGCATCGACCGCCTGCTCGACGAACGCGAGTCGCGCCGCCGGATCGGAGAAGTCGAGCGTGACCGTGCCATCGGCGGCGACCTTCACGACGGGACTCTTCGCCTCCACCGCGGTGCCCACGGCGTGAATGGCCTGACTGACGGCTGCGGCCTCGGCCGCGGACTGCGCCTCGGGCGGGATCTTGCCCGCGGCCACCTGTGCCGCGACCGCCTGCTTGGCGGCATCCGTCGCCTTCGCGATGGCCGCGTCGACGCCCTTCGTGGTGGCGTCGACGATCTTCTGCGTGATCGGCGTGTAGAGCTTCTCCATGATCGCCTTGTTCTCGGGCGCCGCGGCGACCGCGGGGTCGAGGGCGGCGTCGAGGGCGGCCGTGAGCGTCGGCTTGTCGGCGAACGCGCTCTGGAAGTTGCCCGGCAGCACGGCGAACAGCAGTGACAGCAGCACCGCGGTGCCGAGCGTGCCGCCGATCTGCCGGAAGAACGTCGAGGAACTCGTGGCGACGCCCATATCGCGCAGGCCGACGGAGTTCTGGCTGGCGATGGTGAGGGTCTGCATCAGCTGGCCGAGCCCCATGCCCAGCAGCAGCATCGCACCCGCTATGTACCAATACGACGTGTCGTACTGGATGCGGGTGAGCATGAAATAGCCGCCGGTGAGGAAGGCGGTGCCGAGGATCGGGAACATCCGATAGCGACCCGTGCGTGCGATGACCTGCCCACTGCCGATCGAGGCCGCCATCATGCCGAGGATCAGCGGGAACAACTGGAATCCACTCTCGGTCGGGTTCGAACCGAGCACGAGCTGCAGATAGAGCGGCAGGATCAGCATCGCCCCGAACATGCCGAAGCCGATGAGCACGCCGATGACGGTGGCCATCGAGAACGTCGGCGAGTGGAACAGCTTGAGCGGGATGAGCGCCGCATCCTTCATCAGCGTCTCGGCGATCACGAAGGCCAGCACGCCGATCCCGCCGACCGCGAAGCAGCCGATCGAGATCGGCGACGACCAGCCCCACTCGCGGCCCTGCTCGGCCACCAGCAGTAGCGGCACGAGGGCGGCGATGACGAAGGTGGCTCCCCACCAGTCGATGCGCACCCGGTG
>CAYLMS010000423.1:0-1583 GCA_964384455.1 uncultured Microbacterium sp.
ACCACTGCGTCCTCGAAGAAGTCAGCACTGTCAGCGAGAAGTGATAACGACCCGATGGCCAGCGCCACGGCAAACTCGATTCCGAAGTAGGCAAAGTTCAGAAGCGCGACGACCGCAACTGCCCGTCTCAGGCCACAGTCTTGCCCGCTCACGGCTTGTCCTTCGTCGGTCCGGCCGGAAATGCCCCGGGCCGATTTTCTTCATGCGCCTCGAACACGCGCTTGGCGTAGCTCTCCAGTAACTCGACGCAATGCTGCAGCCGGGCATCCGCCTCGGCCGAGAGCGGCGCCTTGTAGAAGTCGAGCTTACGGATCTTGGCAAGCCAGCCTTTCAGCTTCTCGAGGTCCTCGTCGTTTTCTTCCAGCTCGGCATAGGTGAAATGGCTTGCCGCGGTCTCACGGGCGATCTCGGCTTGGAAGTCAGCGCATTTGCCTAAGAACTCTCGATAAGCTTCGTCCCGGTCGGCCGTGAAGCGCTCAATGACCTTCTGTTCCTGGGCCCGGTCCTGACCAACTGTCTCCAGCAGCACCGCGTCGCCGCCGATCCCCGCAACTTCGTTTTCGATAACCTTCAGCCGGCGCAGATGATCGTCAGTCTTCGGCAGCAGGCACACGCCGTTCTGAAGGTAGATCGCGCCCATCGCCTTCAGCTTGCGCCAGAGAGCGATGCGCTTGGCCGCTGGTTCGGGCGGGACCTTGTAGGTGAGAAGAAGCCATGCTGGTGATGTCACGGTGACGGTTTACATGTTACGGTCGTTACAAGTCAATCATCTATATCGTTTCATTCAAAACGCATATCAACGTTCTAGCGATGGGCGGCCTCGGCTAACGTGTGGCGCTGTCCGCGAAGGTGGCAAACCCGCATCCGGCCAAGGAAGACGCTTTGTGGCGGGCAGGTCGACCGTGTTACTGCTCTTCGCGAAGACATCGTCCATTGTTTGTACTCTGCCTCCTCTGATTGACGATGCCGGCGCCGATGCTCGCATCGGCTGATAGCGTGTGAAGACATCTCTCACCGATCTGCGGCGCGCACATCCCGAGCAGTGGAAGACAGTACGGGAGGTCGCCTTCGAGGCACCGAACCTTCTTCATCTTCCGGGATGTAGAAGAGTTCTGCGCTATCTGTCCCGTAGAACTGCAGACAACCGGCGTTGGGCAATCGGCTTTCCAGTCTAGTTCCGACTCGTCGTGCACCTGCATCCGTTCGCGGGGCGCATACGATTTGTACTATCCATTACTGTTCACGGACTCTTGAAATTGCATTCATGCAGAGAGTCTGCTACCAGCGGTGTTGGGAATGGAGTCTCCCAAAACCGCCTAGCCGGCTGATGACTCCTACTGCGTAGGCTACCGCAGTGGGAGTCTGTCTTGGACCGGCATTTGATCCGCCTGAACTGGTCGAGCGCACCCAAAAGGGCTGTATCGCTGGCACCGCTAGCGACGGGCAGCGCGCGTCAGTCTGACGACAGTCAATATGGCACGCTTCTAAGAAACGCCTCAACCAACCTTAGTGCTTGGACACAGCGCTAGTGCCTGAACCCAAACAAGGTTGTTGAGAAAATCTACAACTTATAAGTGTTCATG
>CAYLMS010000423.1:1593-1809 GCA_964384455.1 uncultured Microbacterium sp.
GAGACATACTATCGTCGTGGCGCTTGGAAGGCGGAACATCTGAGCTTGGGCCGAGGGAAGAACGTTGTCAGTCGATTTCAGGCAGTTCCGCTATGCCATTGCGGCCGCCGACTATCGCAGCCTTCGCCGGGCAGCGGAGGCCCTACATCTGAAGGAGTCGACGCTGAGTCGCTGCGTCCGCGACCTGGAGGCGGAACTGAACGTTGTGCTGTTCGA
>CAYLMS010000424.1:0-1795 GCA_964384455.1 uncultured Microbacterium sp.
CGGTTCGTCGCGGTGTTCCCCGCGGCCGACCAGAACCATGGGCTGCGCCGCGAGGTGCCCGAGAAGTACAACGGCGTGCCGCTGCATCCTCGCCTGGTGTCGGTGACCGACGGCGAGGGCAATCCGCGCCCGGCCGAGACGGAGTCGAGCGACGGTTTCCTGCAGGTCACCTCGCGCAGCGGCGGCTTCGTGCACGGGGCGCAGACCTATGTGTTCACGTTCGACCTCGACAACGTGACGTGGCGCTTTCGCGACACCGCGGCCGACGAGTTCTATTGGGATGTCAACGGCACCGGCTGGCCGCAGCCGTTTGCGCGGGTGACCGCCGCGGTGCATCTCGACGCCGCGCTCGCCGCCGCCCGCACCGGCAAGCAGGCCTGTTACCGGGGCGGGGAGGGGTCGACCGAGCGGTGCACGATCGTCGCGCAGGATGCCGCCGCCGGCGCCGTGGTGCGGGCGGAGGCCACCGACCTCGGGCCGCATCAGACGATGACGATCGCGATCGGGTTCGCGCAGGGCACGTTCACGCCGTTCGACGCGTCGTACTTCGGCTCGCCGTGGGGTTGGCTGCAGGCGCTGTCGGTGCTGCTTATGCTCGGCGCGCTGGCGTGGGCGGTGGTGCTGCGAGCGACGCGCCTGCGCGACGCCCGCGGGCGCGGGGTGATCGTCGCCGAGTACGAACCGCCCGTCGACCTCGACGCGCTGCAGGGCGCGGTGCTGCTCGGACGGTCGGGCAGGGCGATCCCGGCCGAGATCCTCGAGCAGGCGGTGGCCGGCAGCCTGCGCATCGTGGAGACAGGCCGCTCACCGTTCGGCAAGGCCACGCTGCAGGCGCAGCTGATCGATGCCGACAAGGCTGACGGCGACGGGCGGATGCTGCTGCACGGAATGTTCGGCGAGCAGTTCGCCGCCGGCGAGACGTTCGACTTCGGCCGCAGCGACCGGCGCCTCGTGTCGGCGTCGCAGCGACTGCTGCAGTGGGCCAAGCAGGAGCTCGTGCGTCGCGGGCTGCGGGCGAAGGTGCCTGGCCGGCTGGTGGCGATGCCGGTGGTGGTCGCGGTCGCCGGGGCAGCGGGCGTGTTCGGCTTCGGCCTGCTCGCCACCGATGCCGGGGTCACCCAGGTGCGGCCGGGTGTGCTGCTGTTCGTGGCGATCCCGGCACTGGCGATCGTGATCAGCCTGGTCGGGCGGCGGCCGTTGACGACCGACGGCGCGCTCGCGCGCGAGCGGATGCTGGGGCTCAAGCTGTTCATCGAATGGGCCGAAGCCGACCGCATCCGCATGCTGCAGTCACCGACCGGCGCCGAGCGCGTGCCGGTGAGCGTGCAGGATCCCACGCAGATGCTGCGCCTGTACGAGTCGCTGCTGCCCTGGGCGGTGGTGTTCGGGCAGGAGAAGCAGTGGGCCGCGCAGCTGGCCGTGATGTACCCCGTCGATCACTCGCCCGGGTGGTATGTGGGACCGCAGGGGTTCGACGCGAACGCTTTCGCGAGCGGCGTGGCGGGGCTGTCGGCGAGCGCCGCGTCGTCGTCATCATCGAGCTCGGGCGGATCGGGCGGTGGCGGCTCGGCCGGTGGGGGCGGTGGCGGTGGCGGTGGAGGCGGGGTCTGACAGCGCTCGCGGGGGCAAGTGGAGACAAGAAGGGCCGGTCGGAGAGGCTACCGACCGGCCCTTGTCCCTTGCACCAAGAGTGTCCTGCAATCACATCCGGCAGCTGCCACAGCAAAACAACTACCGTGCTTGCACTCTATAACGGCGAGGTAACGAAGGGAAGGGTCTACGTTATCTTTTCGTG
>CAYLMS010000425.1:0-1792 GCA_964384455.1 uncultured Microbacterium sp.
GTCTCCAAGTCCTGAAGTCGGCGAACCGGCAGCGCCGCTGCCGTAAGCACCGGCGCGACGCACCGCAACAGGCGATCGAGCAGAAGCACCAGGCCGTCCAGAGTTGCCACACGATCGACCGCCGTGCGTGCGCTGCCGCTGTTCAGCGAAGTATGCGGGCCGGACTTCATGGCCTCCAGTCCTTCCTCAGACGGGAAAGGAAACAGCAGACACGAGGACGTTCGCGCAGATCGTCCAGGAGCGGTCCGACACTGAGGATCGTTCCCCGATGGACGAGCCCACCGGGCCCGCAGATCAGCACCCGGCGCTCGCCGTGCACCGCGCCATGTACGTAGATCGCAACCGCATCGAGGCCAAAATCATAGGCGGTTGAAGCAAGCCGCACGCCATGGCCCCCCGGCAAGACAGCGTCGACCACGAAGGCATCGAGTTTTGCAGTATGGTTCAGCAGGACGAAACGCGCGCCAGCCTCGGTGGCTGTGGAGATGACGTTGTAACCGCGGTGCGAGAGGTCCTGGCGGAGGAACCCTGCGCGACTACGCTCATGTTCGACGATAAGAACCGAAGGCATGTCAAACCCGACCAGTCCGTGGCTGCGGTATGCGATGCAATTGCTTCATCGTCATAGAGGCACCGCCGCGGACGGGCCCAGGGCATACTCGCGGTCTGCGGCACGTTCGCGGGCGATCATGTAGTCGCGCGTGAGCGGCACGGTTTCCAGCTTCTTCGAGAGCTGAAGCTGAAAGACCATAAGATCGTCGTATCGAAAGCTCATCTCACTTGACGCGAGATAGAATTCCCACATCCGGCAAAACCGCTCATCGAACAGCTCGGCAATGTGCGCTCGGTTCTTCAGGAACCGCTCGCGCCACTGGCGAAGCGTATGGGCGTAGTGCAAGCGCAAAACCTCCACATCGGTCACCCACAATCCCACTCGCTCGACGGCCGCAAAAACCTCGGATAGTGCGGGTGTATAGCCACCCGGGAAGATGTACTTGCGGACCCACCCGCTGGTAACGCCCGGTGGCGACATTCGGCCGATCGAGTGGATCAGCGCCACTCCATCGTCCGTCAGCAGGTCTCGCAGCTTGGAAAAAAACTGATCGTAGTGCGGAGCGCCGACGTGCTCGAACATGCCGACCGACACCACGCGCTCGAATGGCCCGCCGATCGCCCGATAGTCCAGCAGTTCAAATCGAACATCGTCCTCCTGGCCGGCTCGTCGGGCGCGGGCACGCGCAACGTTCAGCTGTTCCTGCGAAAGCGTTATGCCGGTCACCCGGACACCTTCTTCATTGGCGAGGGTCAAAGCCAAGCCACCCCATCCGCAGCCAATGTCGAGCACACGCTGGCCCGGCTGCAGCAACAGCTTGGCGGCAAGGTGACGCTTCTTGGCCACCTGCGCCTGCTCGAGAGAGAACCCTTGTTCGCGAAAGTAGGCACACGAATATTGCAGGTCATCGTCCAGAAACCGCTCGAACAGCCTGTCCGAAAGATCGTAGTGATGCGCCGCATTGTGCTGTGAGCGACCGGGTGGATTGAACTGTTGCAGGCGTCGCCCGGCGCGGCGCGCCAATGCACGAAAGCCATGCGACGGGCGGCCACGATAGCGGGACAAGTTGCGCCCGACGATCTCCAGCAAGTCCCACAACGTCCCCTTCTCGATGGTAAGCGCCTGCTCCATGAAGGCCTCCCCGAGATAGAGCTCGGGATTGAGCGCCAGCTTGAGGGCAGTGGCTGCGCCACGTAGACGAACAACGACGTCCAGATGCGGGGCATCGGCAGGGATCTG
>CAYLMS010000426.1:0-1777 GCA_964384455.1 uncultured Microbacterium sp.
CGCCAAGAGCGGTGGCGAAGTCCGAGGCGCGCAGCGCAATCAGGCGGCCAGCGGGCACGCTGGTCGACTCCAGGAACGTCACGCGCTCCCGGATCGCGCCCATGAAGCTGCCGATGACGCCGTCGGGGCCGGGCATCATGGAGAGCGCGAGGCCCTGTGCCGGATTCATCAGCACGACGATATTGTCCGCGGCGTTGGCCTCGAAGAAAGGCGCCAGCAGGGCCTTGAAGTCGGCGAGGACTGCCTGATAGTCGCCTCCACCATAACCGCTCGCCACCGCAGAGACGCCGTTCAGCAAGCCGGCCGGCCGCGCCGAGCTCGATGCCGTGGCATCGGTGAGGGCGGCATCCAGGATGACGGCGGTGTCCTCCAGGATGGCCTGACGGACGAGCGCCTCGATAGCCGGGGTCGAACGTTTCGCGAGCTCGCGCGAGAACGCGACGATCACGCCCAGCTTCTTCGGCGTCATCGACACCGAGTTGGTCGTGATGCGCCCGACGCGGATCGGCGATCCCTCGGCGACGAAGCCACCGCCGGCACCGCCTGCCGTGCGACCGGGGATCACGACGGTGCCGATGCCGTCGAAGTTCAGGCCGATACCCTTGGCGCGCAGCGCGGGATAGATCGAGTACGGCATCAGAGCGTCGAGGAAGCCCTGGTTGACGGACTGTACCAGCTCGGAAGCCCAGCCGGACACGGTCGTCGTGCCGATCGTCTGGTCGGAGCGCGCCATGATCTTGGCCATCTGCGCGGTAGCGACGTGGTTGTCGTAGCGCTGCTCCAGCACGCGCTCCAGCGGCTGCTTGCCGAAGTGCGCGACGCCGGCCGCCGTGATGGCGCGGACCAGGATGTCCATGCCGCCGAGTTCGCGGCCTCGGGCCAGCGGAGCGCGCGACACGGTAGGCGCCGCCGCACTGCCGCGCTGATGATCGGCGTTGATGCCGATGCGCTGCTCCGAAGTCTTGAGGGCCGCTAGCGTGCGCTCGTCGCTTTCGATCTGGGAGTTGATCTCCTCGACGGCATCGTTGTCGATGGTCTCGGCGTTGGTCAGTTCAACCAGCTTGTCACGCTTGGCGACGATCGCGGCCTGAAGCGCTTCGATGCGCTGAGAGAGAGTGGACATTGTCGTTGACCTCTTGGTCACAGGGGGCTTGGCGGCGGACTTGCCGGGGTTAGTCACGGTCCCGCGCCGTTCATTGGCGGGCTCGCCGAAGACGAGGGACAGTGTTTCGGGGGAGACGTTGAGCGCGCGGGCCTTCGCCAGCGCGTTGGAGTTGGAGCCGACGGAGACGATCGAGGTCTCGAGCAGCTCCTGCTCTACGAAGTCGAACTCGTCCTTGCCGGCGGTACCGAACTTGATGACGTTGAATCCGACCGAGGTCGCGCGAAGGATGCCTTGCTCGATCAGGCCGATGATTTCGTTGATGCGGTCCGATGTGCCCTTCGCCGCGAGATTCAGGGTCGCAATGAGATTGTCACCTTCGGTCCGGACATTCGACCACGTGCCGATCGGGAACCGGCTGTCATGAGCGAACAGCGCGATCGGGTTCTTCTTGAAGTTGGTGAGGTCCCACCCCTTCGGGTTGATCCTGGTGCCGTGACGATCGAGACTTCCATCCGAGATGATGAAGTCGAGGCCGGTGCCGGCCGTCACCGATGCGCGGTAGTGCTTGCCCATGTCGGACTCCGTTCGGTTAGGCGATCATCGCCCCGACGTCGACCACGCCGGCGGCTTGTGGATTGGTCGCCATCAGCGTGACGGCATCGAAGAGGGCCA
>CAYLMS010000427.1:0-1772 GCA_964384455.1 uncultured Microbacterium sp.
AACACTCGGGCCTGCACTGGATTCCTGCGCGCTGTCAGGTGTCACGATGCCGAAGAAGCCGACCTTGACGCCGCCGACGCTCCGGACGACATGGTCGGCAGTGCCTTCAAGCAATTTGCCGTTTCGGGACACATTGCTGGCAAGCCATTGAAAGCGCGACTCCCTGATCCGATCGACGAGTACATCCGGCCCGAAGTCGAATTCGTGATTGCCAGGTACCGCGAAATCGACACCCACGGCGTTCATCAGGTCGATCATTTGGGCGCCCTTGAGCAGCCCCGACATGATCGAGGGAGAGAGAAGATCGCCACCGAAGGTGACCGTCGTGTTCGATGCGCTGCGACGCTGCTCCTTCAGCACCGTCATCAGCTGCGCAAATCCACCCCAGCCTTGGATCGCCATGATTTGGTAGTTGTCGTTGGTGTGGAGGAAAGTCAGGCGGCTGGTCTCCTGAGCTAGTACCCGTGCTGGCAGCAGGGAGGTCGCGAGGCCTACAGCGGTGACTTTGAAGACAGAGCGACGGGAAACTCCGGCCATCAGGATCCTCCGCGATCGTGCCACTCAGTAGGCAAGCAGAAACGGATTGAAACCGATACGGCGATACGCAGCTTCGACACCGGTGAAGCCGAAGGCACTGGCCGTTCCTGCAATGCTTGAAATGCCTGTCCGCGACGAGACAGATGCGGGGTCATCGGCGCGCCTCCTCTTGCCGTTTTTGGATATCGACGCGGAAGAGGTATGTTTAGGGCGCACTTCTCCTACCGCGAACACGTCGCGCAGTAGGAGTCATCAGCCTCTCGGCGGTTAAGGGGGGACCCCATCCCCGCAAAAAGGATATAGAGCGGCCCAAATCTCGGCAAGACTATAATCCAGCAGAATTGCTCTGCCGTTGGACAATATCCTGCCAGGGTGATTGAAATTTGCTGTGCTTCGTGTTGGACCAGCGCCATCAGGCAGGGACCGGCGGTCCTGATGCACAGGGGACTCGATCAGAAAGTACGCCGAGGCAGATTATGACCACTGCCCATCTGACATCCCCCACCTTAGACGATGACGCAACCGCTACTGCAATGGAGGTTCTCGTGCCAAGCGCACCTTGGGCGCACAACGCGACCCACGCAGTAGAGCCAAGGCGATGGAGGCGACATTTCATATGTGGAGAGAAACTTCACCTCTGCTCATGGCAGCTGCCGCCAAGCGAGCGAGGCCGAGAAACACTGCTGCCATCATCGTCATGACGTTTACGACGCAAAGATGCTGACCCCATAGGGCGCCCACGCCATGCGTCCGATCACATGGTATTCCGTCATACAGTGTTAGCGTTTGGTAGCGCCCAAAACACTCCAGGCGAGCACCAACAAGCAGCCGACAAACAGGATCGTTCCAGTCACGGGCTGAGGTGCCTCGACGGCAGCGAACATGAGTCCCAGTGCAACGGCGCCGATGACAGCGGCAGCAAACCGGCCATCGTCAACGAACAGTCCCATGAGCCCCGTTTTCATAGTGATCGCGGTCGGCGCAGGCCGGAATCTCTTGCTGCCTGCGGGCGTGGGTGCGTTGGTGTCCTGTGCGCTGGTTCTCACGGTCGGCGTTGTCGCGCATCGGCCGCTCTCGAGGGTGCCCGAAAATGCGCTGAAGTTCGGCGCTGGCATCATGCTGTCGTCGCTCGGGATCTTTTGCGTGGGCGAGGGCATGGGGCTCCATTGGCCAGGCGGCGATGCGGCCATATTGGGCTTTGCCCTGGTGTTCCTGGCCGTGGCGCTGGCCCTCGT
>CAYLMS010000428.1:0-1755 GCA_964384455.1 uncultured Microbacterium sp.
AAGGTGTTCGGCGACGACACGGACGTGCTCCTGGAGAAGCCCGAGCAGGTCGAGGTGTCGATCGACGGCGCGCGCAATGCCGGGCTGCTCGCGGTGCGCATGCTCGGCATCGCTGACGCGGCGCTGGCCGATCGGGCCGAGCAGTATGCGCGCGAACTCGAAGCCCAGGTGGAGGCGAAGAACCTCAGGCTCAAGGCGTCGCTGTGAGCCTGCCGGGCGTTGCAACCGGCGGTGCGCTCATCGAGGAGCAGCCGCTGCGCCGGCCCGATGCCGGTTCGCGTGCCGAGATGGAGCGCCGCGGCTGGTTCCTCGTGCTGGGCAACTTCTTACTGCCCGGTTCCGCCCAGGTGCTGGCAGGCGGCCGTCGGCTCGGCCGCATCGGACTGGTGTCGACCCTCGCGCTGTGGACGGCGGCGGCGCTCGCCGCGGTGGGCGCGATCGTGCTGCGGCGCACCATGCTCGACCTCGCCACCAACGCGGCGGTGCTGCTCGTGGTCGAGGTGCTGCTGATCGGCTACGCGCTGCTGTGGATCGTGCTCACCCTCGACACGCTGCGGCTGGTGCGGCTGGTCAAGGTGGGCGGATGGGCGCGGGCCGGCATCCCGGTGCTGGCCGTGGCACTGCTGGTGGTGTCGTCCGGGGGTGCGGCCAAGGCGGCCGGGTTCGCGGCCACCGCGCGCGGCGCGCTGGCCACCGTGTTCGCGCAGTCGGGGCCGTCGCAGCCGCCCAGCGACGGCTACTACAACATCCTGCTGCTCGGCGGCGACGACGGCGCCGGGCGCGACTCCATGCGCTTCGACTCCATCTCGGTGGTGTCGATCACTGCAGACACCGGCGCGATCACCACCACCGGGGTGCCGCGCGATCTGGCCGGCTTCCCGTTCTCGGCGGGCAGCCCCATGCGCAGCCTGTATCCCACGGTGCACACCGGCCACGCCAGCGCGAAGTGCGGCTGGGGGCCGGGGATCAACCAGCTCAACACCGAGGTGACCGTGTGCGGGCACGGCGCATCGCTGTACCCGGATGCCGCGAAGCGCGGTTCGACGCCGGGAGTGGAAGCCACCCGCGATGCGGTGCAGGGACTGCTCGGCATCACGATCCAGTACTACGTGCTGATGAACTACGGCGGCTTCGCCCAGCTGGTCGATGCGCTGGGCGGGGTCGACATCGACGTGACCCAGCGGCTGCCCGAGGGCGGGCCGCACTACGAGGGCGAGCCGGTCGCGAAGTGGGCGACGGCGTGGATCGAACCGGGCCGCCAGCACATGAACGGCGACACCGCGCAGTGGTACGCGCGCTCGCGCGAGACCACGAGCGACTGGGACAGGGTGCGCCGCCAGCAGCAGCTGCAGCAGGCGATCCTGAAGCAGGTGACGCCGGCCAACCTGCTCGCGCGCTTCCAGGATGTCGCCGCCGCCGGGCAGAACCTGTTCAAGACCGACATCCCCGAGTCGATGCTCGGCTACCTCGCCGATCTCGGCGTGAAGTCGCGGGCGCACGTGCCGCAGTCGCTGCTGCTCGACCCGGCGCACGGCGTCGACCAGTCCGCACCCGACGTCGCCTTCGTGCAGGCGACGCTGAAGAAGCTGCTGCACCCGCCGACACCCTCGCCGAGCGCGAAGGGCTGACCCGGATGCGGCGACGATGACGACGACTCTGCGGGTGGTGCTCGACCCTCCGGCGGCTGCCGCCGGCGGCGTGCCGGGCGAGCTCGCGCGGGCGCTCGTGGCGGCGGCGCCGGCCGGGTGCGAGGTG
>CAYLMS010000429.1:0-1754 GCA_964384455.1 uncultured Microbacterium sp.
TCACGCTCGACCAGTACTCGGACAACCCTGAGGGCGGCGCGTTCTTCCAGCGCGTGGTCTTCCACCGGCCAGGGCTGCCGGCGGCGCTGCCCGCGATGCGGGACGACCTGGACGCGACGCTCACCCCGTACGGCATGAGCTGGCGGCTCACCGAGTCGTCGGTGCCCAAGCGCATGGCGATCCTCGCCTCGACGAGCGACCACTGCCTGCTCGAACTGCTGTGGCGGCACCGCCGCGGCGAGCTGCCGGTGACGATCCCGATGGTGATCGCCAACCACACCGATACAGCCGAAGACGTGCGCAGCTTCGGCATCCCGTTCCTGCACGTGCCCTCGCACGGGCCCGACAAGTCGGCCGCCGAGCAGCGCATCCTCGAGCTGCTGGCGGGCAACGTCGACTTCGTGGTGCTGGCCCGGTACATGCAGATCCTCTCCGACGACTTCCTCGAGCGGCTCGGGGTGCCCGTGATCAACATCCACCACTCGTTCCTGCCCGCATTCATCGGCGCGGCGCCGTACCGCAGGGCGCATGAGCGGGGAGTGAAGCTGATCGGCGCCACCAGCCACTACGTCACCGAGGACCTCGACGAGGGGCCGATCATCGAGCAGGATGTCGCCCGGGTCGACCATTCGATGACCGCCGCCGACCTGCAGGCGCGCGGCGCCTACGTGGAGCGGGCGGTGCTGGCCCGGGCGGTGCAGTGGCACGCCGAAGACCGCGTCATCCGGCACGGCAACCACACGATCGTGTTCTGACGAGTCGTCAGTAGACGTACTCCATCAGCTCGATGCCGAGGGTGCGGAACACCTCGTGCGCGCGCGAGCGATGCACCACCGACAGGTCGTCGAAACACACGACGAGCGCGTAGCACAGCCCCGCGCGCGGGCCGGCGATCACGCCCGCCTCGGCTCGAATGCCGGCGGCTCGTCCGGTCTTGTTGACGAACAGCAGCCCGTGCTGGTCGGATTCGTGCGCAAACGGGTCGAGTCCCGTGGCGGCGCCCGCCAGCGACAGATCGTTGTTCAGGCTCAGCCACTCCGCGACCTGCGCGCTGACCGCCGGCCCCACGGCCTCGCCGTCGACCAGCGCGGCGAAGATCCGGGCGAGCTCCTGCGCCGAGGACAGCGCGACGTGCGGGGCGTCGTCGGGACCGCGGCGGTCGCGGAACCCGTCGAGCAGGGCGGTGCGGCGCAGTCCCAGCTGCTCGATCCGCGCGCGTACCGCGTCGAGTCCCACCAGCTCCAGCAGGGCATTGGTCGCGAGGGCGTCGCCGTGCGCGGCGGCGAGCACCGCGAGATCGCACAACGGCAGGGCGGGAGCCATCAGGTGCTGCCACACCCCGCCGACGGCCACGGAAGCGATGCCACCGCGTTCGACGATCTCGAGCGGGTCGAGCGTGCCGTCCTCGAAGCGGGCGGCGACCTCGATCAGCAGCGGCACGGCACCGAGCCCGGCCACGGGGTGGGTGACGTGGTCGTCGCCTGCCACCAGCACCGTGCCGCGATCGAGGTCGGCCACGTGCACGCCGATGCGCGCCCCCGTGCGCGCGAGTGAGTCGAGAGCGTTCAGCGTCGAGGTGAAGGTGCGTCGCTCCGGCGCGCTCGCGTTGTGCGTCACGATACCTGATATTTGAATCGAGGACATATCGATGGATTTCGGATTCTCGGAAGAGCAGCGCGACATACAGAACCTGGCGCGGCAGATCCTGAAGGACCTGGTGTACGAGGCGTTGACAAAGGGGCCGGCGGAAACTC
>CAYLMS010000430.1:0-1750 GCA_964384455.1 uncultured Microbacterium sp.
GGATCGACCTGGCGCCGCTGTCGGCGGCGAAGGCTGCAGACAGGCGGTGGCTCACCGCACTGGTGTGGCCGGGCGAGACCGGCCGTGCCGCGCGCATCGAGGCGGCGCTCGATCTCGCCGCCGCCGAGCCGGCGACGCTCGTCGCCGGCGATGCCGCCGACATCCTGCCCGCGGTCGCCGCTGCCGCCCCGCCCGACGCGACCCTCGTCGTGACCACGCCCGGTGTGCTCGCTCATGTGCCGCGGGCGGGGCGGGAGCGCATCATCGCCGCCGCCCGCGCGGCCGGGCGCTGGATCACGCTCGACGCGCCGGGGCTGCACGACGGCTGGAACGCGCCAGTGCCCGCCGCGGGCTGGCCCGCGGGCGGGTTCGCCCTGGCGCTGGACGGCGAGGTGCTCGCGGCCGCCGATCCGCTCGGCCGTTGGCTGGAGTGGCGCGGCGCTGCCGCGCCGCCGGCGCGCTAGCGTGGGCGCCGTGACCCCACTCGCCGAGACCGATCGCGCGATGCTCGATTTCGAGGCGCGCTGGCTGCGGCACTCCGGTGCGAAGGAGGAGGCCATCCGCGCCGAGCTCGGGGTGACTCCGGCGCGCTATTACCAGCTGCTGACCCGGCTGATCGACACCGTGCCAGCGTTGGAGCACGACCCGCTGCTCGTGGGCCGGTTGCGCAGGGCGCGCGATGCGCACCGGGTGCAGCGCGCGGGCTGAGCGCCTCAGCGCGCGCACAGCCTCGCCGCACTTCGCCCGGTAGCATCGTGGCGTGCCGAGACAGTCCCCGCCTCGAGACCGCTTCGACGACCTGCCTCCGCAGCGTGGACGGGTCGGCGCGCATCGCGCCGAGAATCCGCACCTGCGCGGCTGGGTCGTGTTCGCCTGGGCGGTCGCGGCGACGGTGGTGCTCGTGGCCGGAGGCATCTTCGGCACCATGCTCGTCTCGGGCCGCATCTCGCTCAGCCCGGCTCCCACGCCGACGGTGACGCCCACCCCGACCATCACCCCCGTGGTCGACACGACGTTCACCGTGCTCGTGCTCAATGCCACCACGCAGACCGGCCTCGCCGCGCAGGCCAAAGACCTGATCGTGCAGGCCGGCTGGCCGCCGACCAGCGTCAACGCGGGGGATGCCGGCACCACCGACTTCGCCACGACCACCGTGTACTACGTCAACGCGGCCGACGAGCCGGCGGCGCTGGGCCTGGCCAAGGTGCTCGGCGGGGCCCAGGTGCAGCAGAGCGACGCGTACGCGCAGATGGGCGGCTCCGGCAAGCAGTTGACGGTCGTTCTCGGCCGCGACCGGATGACGCCGAGCCCCACGCCCACCAAGTAGGTGTGCCCCGCGACCCTGCGTCGCGCCGGCACCCGCGGCATCCATGGTCCGTTTCGGTCGTCGCGCTCTGCGCCGGATCCGGGTGCGGTCGAGCAGGATGCGCCGACCGAAGCTGCGGTCGGGGCGCGAGCTCGCGCGCCCGGGTTGGCGCTGGGCGCCCGCGGCTTGCACTCGCCGGGGCCGAGTGCCAGAATGGATTAGCACTCGTGATCATTGAGTGCTAAAGCCTCTACGTCCGGAAGGGACGACAACACATGGCAAAGATCATCGCTTTCGATGAGGAGGCCCGTCGCGGCCTCGAGCGCGGTCTGAACACGCTGGCCGACGCCGTCAAGGTGACGCTGGGCCCGCGTGGTCGCAACGTCGTGCTGGAGAAGAAGTGGGGCGCCCCCACGATCACCAACGACGGTGTGTCCATCGCCA
>CAYLMS010000431.1:0-1745 GCA_964384455.1 uncultured Microbacterium sp.
GCTGCTGATCGGCTCGCTGGCCGAGCAGCAACCCGAGCCCCGTGACGACCATGGTCTTGCCCGCGCCGGTCTCACCCGTGATCGCGGTGAAGCCCGGCCCGATTGCCAGCGTGGCCTGAGCGATGACGCCGAGTCCGCGCAGGCGCACCTCTTCGATCACGCCGGCGCTCCGGCGCCTGTGGCGGGACCGCGCCAGCCGTTCACCGGCAGCTGGAACTTGCGCACCAGCCGGTCGGTGAACGGCGCCGGATGCAGCCTGGCGAGCCGCACCGGTCGGCTGGACCGGCGCGCGACCACCCGGGCCCCCGGCGGCAGCTCGTGCGAGCGCCGACCGTCGCACCACAGGATGCCGGCACCGTCGGTGCGCTCGAGCACCTCGATCGCCACCGTGGCCGACGGGGCGACGACCAGCGGCTTCGCAAACAGCGCGTGCGCCGAGAGCGGCACCACCGAGATCGCCTCGACCTCGGGCCAGATCACCGGCCCGCCGGCCGAGAAGTTGTAGGCGGTGGAGCCCGTGGGCGTGGAGATCACCACGCCGTCGCAGCCGAAGGCGGTCAGCGGACGCCCGTCGATCTCGACCACCACCTCGAGCATGCGCTGGCGGCTGGCCTTCTCGATGGTGGCCTCGTTCAGCGCCCACGTCTCGTAGAGCACCGCGCCTGCGGCATCCGTGACGGCGACGGCGAGGGCGAGCCGCTCCTCCACGGTGTAGTCGCGCGCGATCACGCGCCGCACCGCGTCGTCGAGGGCGTCGCGCTCGATCTCGGCCAGAAAGCCGACGTGACCGAGGTTGATCCCGACGACCGGCGCAGCGCAGTCGCGCACCAGTTCGGCGGCTCGCAGGATCGTGCCGTCGCCGCCCAGCACGATCGCCAGCTCGATCTCGCGCAGCGCCACGTCCTCGTCGAGCACTGCGATGCCGGCGAGGCCGCCGCGCAGACGCAGGTCGGCGGCGTCGTGCGCCGACAGCACGGGAACGGCGCCGGCTGCGCGCAGCGCCGCGCACACGCGCTCGGCCGCGGCCACACTGTCGTCGCGCAGCGCGTGCACGACGACGAGGATGCTGCGCCGCTGCGCTGTGTCGCTCATCGCACTCCCGCCACTTCGTCGACGATGCCCGACCATTCTGACGGATCGGGCGCACCGGCGCGCAGCCGCGCGAGGAACTCGATGTTGCCGTGCGTGCCCTTCAGCGGGGAGACGATGACGCCTGCTGTGCCAAGGCCGACATCCCACGCGGCCCACAGCACCCGGGCCAGCGCATCGGCGCGGCGGCCCGGATCGCCGACCACGCCTTCGCGCACCCCGGTGCGTCCGACTTCGAACTGCGGCTTGACCAGCAGCACCACGTCGGCGCCGGGTGCGGTCTGCGCCAGCGGCGCCAGCACGAGCGTCAGCGAGATGAACGACAGATCGGCGGTGACCACCTCGGGCACCGCCCGCAGGCCGCTGACCGCGGCGAGTGCCGCGGGCGACAGGTCGCGCACGTTGAAGCCTTCGACCACGACGACACCCGGGTCGGCGCGCACCTGCGGGGCGAGCTGACCGTGGCCGACGTCGAGGGCGATCACCGGGTCGGCACCGCGCTCGCGCAGCACCTGGGTGAATCCTCCGGTGGAGGCGCCGAGGTCGAGCGCTGTGCGCCCGGCGACTTCGAGACCGAAGGCGTCGAGCGCGGCGGTCAGCTTGTGTGCCGCACGGCTCACATAGTGGTCGGCGGCGGCGACCTCCAGCCGCGAGTC
>CAYLMS010000432.1:0-1739 GCA_964384455.1 uncultured Microbacterium sp.
CGCAAGCCGTTCTCGGTGGTGCTGTTCGACGAGATCGAGAAGGCGCACCCCGACATCTTCAACGTGCTGCTGCAGATCCTCGAGGAGGGCCGGCTCACCGACGGCCAGGGGCGTGTGGTCGACTTCAAGAACACCGTGATCATCATGACCACCAACCTCGGCGCGCGCGACATCGCGGGCGGCCCGGTCGGGTTCCAGGTCGAGGGCGACCACGCCACCTCGTACGACCGCATGAAGGGCAAGGTCAACGAAGAGCTCAAGCGTCACTTCAAGCCCGAGTTCCTCAACCGCGTCGACGACATCATCGTCTTCCCGCAGCTGACCAAGCCCGAGCTCATCCAGATCGTCGACCTGTTCACGAAGCGACTCGCGGAGCGTCTGCTCGACCGCGACATGACGATCGAGCTGACCCCGGCGGCCAAGGAGCGGCTCATCGACATCGGTTTCGACCCGGCGCTCGGCGCCAGGCCGCTGCGCCGCGCGATGCAGCACGAGGTGGAGGACAAGCTCAGCGAGCACATCCTGCAGGGCGAGCTCACCAGCGGCGACCACGTCAAGGTCGACGCGCACGACGGCGAGTTCACGTTCGAGCACGGCCCCCGCGGCGAGAAGGTCGCCATCGGGGTCGTCACGGGCGGCGAGATCACCGCCACGCCCGACCTCGCCGTCACGAGCGACTGAACCTCGAGCTCGGGGGCCGATGTCACGAGGGGCGGATGCTGCGGCATCCGCCCCTCGTCGTTCTAGGGTGGACGGGTGACCGAGCTGCTCGTGCGCCCCGCGCGCACCGCCGATGTGCGCCAGATCCACGCACTGCTGGAGCCGTTCGTGCAGCGACGGATCCTGCTCGGCAAGGAGCTGGTGTCGCTGTATGAGGCGGTGCAGGAGTTCGCGGTCGCCGAGCTCGACGGCGAGGTGGTCGGCTGCGGCGCACTGCATGTGCTGTGGCAGGATCTCGGTGAGATCCGCACCCTCATCGTGCGCGACGACCGGCTGCACCACGGCATCGGCGGGCGCATCGTCGACGCGCTCGAGCAGCGCGCGGTGGCGCTCGGGTTGACCAGGCTGTTCTGCCTCACCTTCGAGGTGTCGTTCTTCACCAAGCACGGGTTCACGCCGATCGGCGAGCACGTCGTGGATCCCGACGTCTATGCGCAGTTGCTGCGCAGCCCCGATGCGGGTGTCGCCGAGTTCCTCGACCTCGCGCATGTGAAGCCGAACACGCTCGGCAACACGCGCATGCTCAAGCGGTTGTGACTCAGCGCCCGGTGAAGCGCGCCGGGCGTTTGTGCTGGAAGGCGGCGAATCCCTCGCGGTAGTCGGCGCTCGCGCTCAGCGCGGTCTGGGCGGCGGTCTCGGCGGCGAGCGTCTGCCACAGCCCGAGGCGCTCGTCGCGCACACGCTGCACCAGGGCGCGGCCGGCCAGGAACGCCGCGGTCGCCCCGGTCGCTGCGCGGGCGGCTGCGGCATCCGTCTGCGCGAGCACGTCGTCGGCAGCGAACACCTGTGAGAACAGGCCCGCGGCCACCGCCTCGGCGCCGCTGAGCATCCGACCCGTGTAGATGAGGTCGAGCGTGCGATGCGCGCCGAGCCGGTCGGTGAGCAGGGCCGTGCCGCCGGAGTCGAGCACGGCGCCGAGCGCCGCGAACGGCGAGCCGATCTTCGCAGTGTCGGCCACGTACACTACGTCGGTGGCGATCAGCAGCCCGAGGCCGACGCCCAGGCACGCACCGTGCGCA
>CAYLMS010000433.1:0-1739 GCA_964384455.1 uncultured Microbacterium sp.
CCTGCTTCGCAGACTGCGCAGCCCCCTGGTGTGGCCGCAATTCGTCCTCGCACGGCCTTCGGCCGTTGTCGCGTTCACCTTGGCGATGGCTGTGTCGGCTCTCGTATATGTGCTGCGATTTGGTAGCAACTGCCCGGTGTACGACGAGTGGGACATGATCCCCATCGTGCTTGACGGCCATAAAGTCGAGTTTGTCACCCAGTACCTCAACGAACATCGCTACCCACTCGCGAAGGGTTTGTGGTTGATGACGATGGCGGTGTCCGGGTTCAACTTCTGTGCCGGTATGGTTACAGTCGTCCTGATTCAGAGCGTATCCGCTTTTACCCTGGTCGCTCTCGCCCGGCAGCTTCGGGGTCGATCGAGTGCCGCTGATGTGTTCCTGGCGGTCTTGTTGCTCCACTGGGGGCATCACTTCAACTTCCTGATGGCATTTCAGGTATCGCTCGCCCTGGTAGTGGCGTGTGGTGTCGGGCTACTCTGGTTAGCCACGAAGTGCGAACCTGGCAAAGAATTGCGAACAGCCGCCTGGGCGAGTGTATTGCTGCTGGGAGTCATGATGAACGGTGGCTTCGGCCTGGCTGCAATGCCTTTCGCCGGGCTGTGGGTTGCGTACCTCGGATGGAGAAGCGAACGCCGGGCATTCTGGTTGCTCGTACCCGCAGCGTTAGCCGCAGTATACCTTGGTGTCACTCTTCTGAATCAGCCACGCACAGAGATCTTAAAAGTGCGTCCGGCGTGGACGGATCTGCTTCAAGCTGCGACGGATTACTTCGCGGTGGCACTCGGCCCGTGGACCTACACGCTGCCCAACCTATCGGTCCCGCAATACGGGCTAGCGGCAGTGTTCGCGCTGGCCATGGTTTGCGGACTGCGTGCGGCACGAAATCCGGTCGAACGACCAAGAGCGTTGGGACTACTCTCTGTACTTGCCGGGCACCTGCTCACAACTGCCGGGCTGGTGTGGACGCGGGGAGGGGCATGGTCCCCCCACTACGTAACGGTAAGTGGCCTTGGCGTTGCGGCTGCGTACCTCTTGCTCGTCCGATACGGACCGACTCTGGGTCGATCGGTAACTCTAGCGGTTGTAGGAATTGCGGTGGCCGTACTGCTATTGAATCTGCGGCTGGGCTACCGCGAGGGAATGATGCAGCGGAGCTACTACAAGGAACTCCAGGCCGATTTGAAATCGGGGATGCCGACGCCATTCGTCAGTGGGAAATTCTCTGGCCGGTACATCGTGACGCCGACGAGTTTTTTGGCCATGGACAAGTTCCGCGCGGCTGGCTTGCCTGTGTGGCAAACCGCGCGATCGATGCCACCCCATACGACCCTCTCGATAACTTTTCCCCGGGAACTGCCACCCTGGGACGAAACGGGCGAAGCTCCAGTGGTGACCATTCCTGCACCCCCGGGCACTGTGCTTGGATTGCGGCTGCGCGTGGACGGCCGAGAAAGCGTGGCTTGGGCGAGTTGGGAACTTGTCTGGACCGACGCAGCCGGTGTTCGGCGTCGAGCAACTGCGTATCCGCCTGTGTACCGAGCTACGGACCACGCCGTGATGTTTTGGATCGACGGCCCGGCCGCCAATGTGCAGCTACGCACGCTCTGCCCGACGCCGGGGTACGACGTGCGATCAGCCGAGTGGCTGGTACCCGTCAGCCACTGATGCGTAGCCCTCGGAATATCCAAGCCTCCGCAAAGGAATCAATTAGATAGGTCAATTCTTATTGGCGAAT
>CAYLMS010000434.1:0-1736 GCA_964384455.1 uncultured Microbacterium sp.
GGCAGTGGCGCCAGGCCGAGACCGGCCGCACACTCGAGGTGCACGATCCGGCCACCGGTGAGGTGATCCTCCGCATCGCGGACGCCTCGCCCGCCGACGGCATGGCTGCGCTCGACGCCGCCGACGCCGCCTTCCCCGCGTGGTCCGCCACCCCCGCCAGGCAGCGCGGCGAACTGCTGCGCCGCGCGTTCGATCTGCTGCAGGAGCGCAAGGACGAGTTCGCGCTGCTGATGACCATGGAGATGGGCAAGCCGCTCGCCGAGGCGCGCGGTGAGGTGGCGTACGGCGGCGAGTTCGTGCGCTGGTTCAGCGAGGAGGCTCCCCGCATCCAGGGCCGCTACGGGGCGAACCCCGAAGGCACCGGCCGGATGATCGTGTCGCAGCACGCCGTGGGCCCGTGCTTCCTGATCACCCCCTGGAACTTCCCGCTCGCGATGGCCACCCGCAAGATCGCCCCGGCGCTCGCGGCCGGCTGCACCGTCGTGGTCAAGCCGGCGGCACTGACCCCGCTGACGACCCTCTACTTCGTCAAGCTGCTGCAGGATGCCGGCCTGCCCGAGGGCGTCGTGAATGTGATCACGACCTCGGCGTCGAGTGCGGTCTCCGAGCCGATCATCCGCGACCCGCGGCTGCGCAAGCTCTCGTTCACCGGCTCCACGCCGGTCGGCCAGGCGCTGCTGACGCAGGCCGCCCAGGGAGTGCTGCGCACCTCGATGGAACTCGGCGGCAACGCCCCGTTCGTCGTGTTCGAGGACGCCGATCTCGACAAGGCGGTGGAGGGTGCGATCGCCGCCAAGTTCCGCAACATCGGGCAGGCGTGCACGGCCGCGAACCGCTTCATCGTGCACCGCACCGTGGCGGCGGAGTTCGCCGACCGGGTCACCGCCCGGGTGCAGGCGATGCGGATCGGGCGCGGCACCGAAGACGGTGTCACCATCGGGCCGCTGATCGACGGGCGCGCGGTCGCGAAGGCCGACGAACTGGTGCAGGATGCCGTGGCGCGCGGCGCCACCCTGCGCACCGGCGGGCGCGCGCTGGCCGGCACCGGCAGCTTCTACGAGCCGACCGTGATCTCGGAGGTGACGCTCGGCTCCGATATCCTGCGTGAGGAGATCTTCGGCCCGGTGCTGGCGATCGTGCCGTTCGACGACGAGGACGAGGCGGTGCGGCTCGCGAACGACACGGAGTACGGACTCGTCTCCTACGTGTACACCGAGAACCTCGCACGCGCCCAGCGCATGGTGGAGCGCCTTGCGACCGGGATGATGGGGGTCAACATGGGCGTCGTCTCCAATGCCGCCGCTCCGTTCGGCGGCTGGAAGATGTCGGGCCTCGGCCGCGAGGGCGGGTTCGAGGGGATCCACGAGTACCTGCAGACGAAGTACACGCTCACCCCGAATCCGTTCGGCTGAGCCTCGGGAGTCATGACGTGAGCGATCGGCGATTTCCGCGCAGCGTCTACGGAGCGGGCGAGGAGCCCGACCCGCGGTTCAGTCTCGCCAACGAACGCACGTTCCTGGCCTGGATCCGCACGTCGCTCGCGCTGCTGGCGCTCGGGGTGGGCATCGAGGCGCTCGCGCTGCAGATCCACCCGGTGCTGCGCTTCCTCGCTGCACTGATCTTCATCCTGCTGGCCGTGGTCGCGGTGGTGCACTCCTGGGTGTCGTGGCGCCGCAACGAGCGGGCGCTGCGTGCGGGGAAGGTGCTGCCGGGCCCGTCGACCGGGATCGTCATCG
>CAYLMS010000435.1:0-1734 GCA_964384455.1 uncultured Microbacterium sp.
CCCCGACACGGCCAGCGCCGCGAGCACGGCCGACGGGCCGGGCAGCACCGTCACCTCGACGTCGGCGGCGACCGCCGCGACCACGAGAGCGTAGCCGGGATCCGACACCGTCGGCATGCCGGCATCCGACAGCACGAGCAGGTCGCCCTCGCCCGCCAGCGCCACCAGTTCGGCTGCCCGCTGCTTCTCGTTGTGATCGTGCAGCGCGATCAACCGCGGCCGGTTGGCGATGCCGAGGGCCGCCAGCAGCCGCTGCGTCGTGCGGGTGTCCTCGGCGGCGACGACGGTCGCCGCCTCCAGCGCCTGCACCAGCCGCGCCGAGGCGTCGCCGAGGTTTCCGATCGGCGTCGCGGCCAGGATGATCACGCCCCCAGCCTAGGCTTAGGGTCGTGACCGCCGCCGAGGATCCCTCCGCCGCACCGGCACCGGAGCCCGCGGCATCCGCTCCGGCCGCGCCCGCAGAACCCGCCCCGCCGCGCTGGTGGCACCTGCGGCTGCTCTGGCTGCGCGATCCGGCCGCCGCCCGCGTGTACGGGTGGCTGGCGCCCGCCCTGGTCACGGTGCTGGCGGCCGTGCTGCGGCTGTGGGATCTGGCCCGCCCGCACGCCCTGGTCTTCGACGAGACGTACTACGTGAAGGATGCCTGGACGCTGCTGCACCTGGGCTACGAGGGCACGTGGCCGGCGGGCGCGGACGCGAAGTTCCTCGCCGGGCACGTCGAGGTGTTCACCGCCGATCCGAGCTTCGTCGTGCATCCGCCGCTGGGCAAATGGATCATCGGCCTCGGCATGCTGCCGCTCGGCGCCGACTCGGGCTGGGGCTGGCGGATCGCGACCGCGCTGGTCGGCACGGCCGCCGTGCTGCTGCTGATCGTGGTCGGCCGCGCGCTCACCGGTTCGACCACGGTCGGCGTGCTGGCCGGCTTCCTGCTCGCGATCGACGGGCTCGGCATCGTGATGAGCCGGGTCGCGCTGCTGGACAACTCGCTGATGTTCTTCATCCTGCTGGCGTTCTGGTTCGTGCTGCTCGACCGCGAGCGCACCCGCGGGCGCATCGTCGACTCCGTGGCGGCGCGCGCCGCGGGCGACCGGCCGGTGCCGTGGGGGCCGCTGCTGTGGAACCGTCCGTGGGTGCTCGCCGCAGGTGCGGCCCTCGGAGCCGCCTGCGCCGTGAAGTGGTCGGGCGTGTGGGTGCTCGCCGGCCTCGGCATCTACCTGGTGGTCACCGACGTGCTCGCCCGCAGGCAGGCCGGCGTCGGCTTCTGGGCGACCGACGGGATGCTGCGCCAGGGCCCGGCCACCTTCCTGCTGCTGGTGCCGGTCGCCCTCGCGGTGTATCTGCTGGCCTGGACGGGGTGGCTCACCACCTCGGGCGGCTACCTGCGGCACGGCGCCGAGTCCGATCCCGCGCACGGGTTCTGGTCGTGGGTGCCGCTGCCGCTGCAGAGCCTGTGGAAGTACCACGAGGCGATGTACTCGTTCCACGTCGGCCTGACCACGCCGCACGCCTACGCCAGCCCGGCGTGGACCTGGCCGCTGCTGACCCGCCCCACCTGGATGTACTGGAACCTCACCCAGCAGGGCCGTGGCGGCTGCACGAGCCCCGGCGGCTGCGCGGAGTCGATCTCCAGCGTGCCCAATCCGGTCATCTGGTTCGCCGGGGTGGCGGCGGTGATCTACCTCGTGGTGCGGCTGATCCGCCGGCGCGACTGGCAGAGCGCCTTCGTGCTCACCG
>CAYLMS010000436.1:0-1733 GCA_964384455.1 uncultured Microbacterium sp.
CGTTCGAGCCCTGACCGGGCACATAGAAGAACAGCTGATCGCTGAAGGTCGTCACGAACCCGGTCTGCGACTGCGCGGTGCCGGCCAGCAACTGCACAGTCGGGTTGTTGTCGAGCTTGATCACCGCATCGGCGTTCGTGGGACGCACGGTGTCGGTCTCGTACAGATTGACCGCCACGATCGCACCGCTCTCGAGCGTCGCGAGGGCCAGCGGAGGCTGCTGTCCTGCCGACGTGGAGAACGTCAGGCTGCCGGTCGCCGAGGCGGTCTGGTTGAACGCGGCCAGCCGCTTCTGCCGGTCGGCGGCGACCGATGGGGCGTACTGGTCGGCCGACGTGTCGAACGCGGCAGCGAAGGAGCTCTTCGCGCCGTTGGTGAGGATATCGGCGTATGCCGCGGCAAGCTTGTCAGGCTGCATCACGAGGAACGGCGAATCGGGTGCGACCAGCGGCGCGCCGATCCACGCGGGCGCCAGCTTGGGCAGCTGCGCGGCCGCTTCCAGGCTGGCCACGTACGTGAGTCGGTACGGCGACCAGGGATCCTGCTGGGTGAGCATCGCGATGCTCGGGGCCACCTTGGCGTTCGAGCGGTCGGTGACGATCGTCATCACCGTGCGCGGCCAGCCGTCCACCGCCTGCGGCAGCACGATCGTGAGGGGCTTGTAGGCGACCGCCGGCATCGCCTTGCGCCCGGGGATTCCTGCCATCAGGCGGTAGTCGGTGAGCCGCTCGGCCAGCGCCGCGCCGGCGAGCCTGGTCGCGGCGAGGTCGCCGTCGCGGTCGGCATCCGCCTTGCCGATGGTCTGGCCGACTCTGGCCAGGATGCGCACGGCCTGCGCGAGCGTGACGACGGGCTGCTGCTGTCCCTCCGGCACGATCACCGACGACGATGGGCTCGGCGACGCCGAGGCGGCGGCGCCGAACTGCGGCCAGGCACCTGCGGAGCACCCCGAGAAGGCGAGCATGGATGCCGCGGCCAGCGGCAGCACGATGAAGCTGCGCCGTGCGGACAGCGCACGCCGGCGTGTCGGCGGGGTCGCCGAGATGACGCCCTTGCCGGCGCCTTCGCCGCCGTCGGCGGCGAGGTCGATCGGCTCGGTCTCCGGTAGCGGGGGCAGCGGCTTGCGCCGCGGACCGCGCGAGCGCCGCACGTGCCGGATGCCGAGCACCCACAGCACGATCCCCGTGAGCAGCAGCAGGCCGCCGCCGAGGATCAGCGGACCGGCCCACGGCGTGGTGTTGTCCAGCGACCAACTGATCGAGACGTCCGACGGTGCGGGCTTCGTGCCGTCGGACGCGACGAGCACACTCATGCCCGTGGGCAGCGTCAGCGGGGCGACCACCGAGCCGCGTTGGTGGAACTCGTCGAGCCACAGATCCGAGCCGCCCGGCGCGCGCGCGGCGGTGGTCGGGGCGGGCGTCGCCGTCAGGGTGTCGGCGTCACCGCCGCCCGGCACGACGGGCGCCGTGGTCGGCGCCGTGGACGGGTCGACGCTCGCCGGCACGTCCCTGCTGGTCGTCGTGCCCTTCTTGAGTGCGATGAGCGTGTAGTCAACGTCGGCGAGCCACGCCTTCACATCCGCCGTGCGGCCGTAGGCGACGAAGAGCGAGCCGTCGCCGCGCACCGTCAGCGTCTGCGCGCCGGGATGCTGCGCCAGCACGGCGCCGTCGATCAGCGTGTAGGGCTGAGCACCCGAGCCGGAGACCTTCGAGCGCTCGGTCTGCGGGCCGAGG
>CAYLMS010000437.1:0-1729 GCA_964384455.1 uncultured Microbacterium sp.
CGGCTGGTGAGCGACGGCGAACGACCGAGCCTCGCCTTTCTGATCCACCTGCGTGGCTGCGCAGCATGCCGCGATGAGGCAGCCACTCTCGCAGCACTGCTCGCGGAGGACGCGGGCAAGGCGATATCCTCCAGCGTCGCCCGGCTCGACTCAGCGATCGCCACCGCGCGTGGGATCGAGGGCTGACCGATGTCGACGATGACCCGCATAGTGCCGAACGTCCCCCGGAGCCTGCGTCGCACCTCGCACCCGTGGGCGAGAGCCGTTGTGGCGGCGACGCTGGTCACGAACGCCGCCGTGCACGCATACCTGACTCCGATGCACTTTCGTGAGGCGCCCTATGCGGGTGTGTTGTTCGCCTTGCTGGTGGTGGCATGCCTGCTGCTTTCATGGGCGCTCGTCGCCCGCGATCGACCAGCGGTGTGGCTGGGAACGACACTGGTCAGCGGTGCTGGCTTGATCGCGCTGGTGATCTCGCGCACAGTCGGCCTGCCATCGATGGGCGACGACCGCGGAGACTGGGCGGATCCCCTGGTCGTCCTCACGCTGGCCGCGGAGATCATCGCTGTGTCGTGCTCGCTGCTCGTGCTCGCCATGCTGCCGCGAAGCCGGCCAGCAGCGTCATGAGCAGCCCGCCCCAACCCAGGATCGCCTGCAGCCACGGCCCCGCCAGCACCGCCGGCGTGAGTCCGGTGCGCAGCGGCACGTCGATCAGCAGGTGGCCCGGCCGGTTGGCGGGCAGCCCGGCGAGTTCGCTGCCGTCGGGTGCGATCGCCTGACTCGTGCCGACGGTGGAGATGTTCACCACGGCGCGCCCCGTCTCGATCGCGCGCATGCGCGCGAACGCCAACTGCTGCAGATTCTCGCTGGTGCCGCGGAAATCGGCGTTGTTGGTCTGGAACATGTACACCTCGGCTCCAGCGCGTGCACCGTCCCACACGACATCGTCGTAGATCACGTCGAAGCAGATCGCCAGCCCCACCCCCACCCCGTCGACGTCGAACACCGGCGTACGGGTTCCGGGCGTGTAGCCGCGCTGGATGAGGTCGATCAGGTCGGGCGCGAACTGCCGCCAGAACCAGCGGTCGGGCACGTATTCGCCGAACGGCACGGGATGCCGTTTGTCGTACACCTGCACGGGGTTGCGCGCACCGGCCCGCCACAGCAGCGACGAGTTGAACAACTCGGTGCCACGCTGCGTGACGGCGCTCACGAGTAGCGGCGCCCCGATCCGGTGCGCCAGGTCGTCGAGCACGCCGGCCGTCGCGGGGTCGTGTGTCGGATCGGAGTCGATGCCGCCTTCCGGCCACAGCAGCACGTCCATCTGCTGGCCGATCAGCGGCCGCGTGGCCGCGAGCTGCGCCTCGAGCACGGCACCCGGCGCGCGGTCGTCGAAATAGCCGGCCGGACCGTTGCCCTGCACAGCCCCGACGGTCATCGTACCCGCCGCAGAGGTCGGGAACTGCGGCGTCACCGCCAACAGCACGAGCACCGCGGCGGCGGGCAGCGCCGTGCGCACGCGGCGCTGCGGCAACCGCGCCCATTCGACCGCCGACGCGCACACCAGCACGATCAGGAACGACAGTCCCGACATCCCCACCCACGACACCACCGGTGCGAGCGGCCCGTCCACCTGCGTCACGCCGAGCCGCCCCCACGGGAAGCCCCCGTAGGGCCAGGAGCCGAGCACCTGCTCGCGTGCGACCCACAGCGCCGCCACCACCGCAGG
>CAYLMS010000438.1:0-1726 GCA_964384455.1 uncultured Microbacterium sp.
TGTTCATCACCGAGAAGATCGTCGCGATCACGCAGGGCCGCTCGTTCGCGGTCGACGCCATCGAGCCGCGTCGTCTGGCGCGATTCCTGTCGCGCTATGTCAGTCGCACCCCGTACGGCATCGGACTCGGCATGCCCGAGACGATGGAGATGGCGCTGCGCGAGTGCGGCACTGCGCGTATCCTGCTCGCGGCCGCCGTGTCGGCGGTGACCAAGCCCTTCGGCCGCAAGGGCGATTTCTACCGTGTCGCCGGCGACAAGGCCCGCGCGATCGACGGCCCGACCCCCGGCACCATCCCGCCCTACAACGCGGCCGTCGTGCTCGGCCCCGCCGACCCGCGAAAGGTCGCGGTGGCGGTGCAGGGGATGCTGCCCGCCGACGTGCAGGTCGCGGTCGTCGACATCAACGACCTCGGGGGCAACATCCTCGGCTCGACCCTCGACCGAGAAGGCGAGCGCCGCCTGGTGCAGATCCTTCGCGACAACCCGCTCGGGCAGGGCCGTCAGTCCACGCCGATGGGGATCGTGCGCGCCGAGGCGGCCGCATGAGGTGGTTCCTCGCGAAGGTGCGCTGGGTCGCCGGGCGCGCCGTGCGCATCTCGCCGAGCAGGATCGCGGCCTTCGGACGCCAGGCGCAGCGGATCACCCCGCGCACGCCGCTGTGGTGGATCGTGCTCGACATGTTCTACTGCGTGGTGCGCTACCAGACCACGTTCGAGCACTACGCGCAGTGGGACTACCGCATCCTCAAGGCGCGCGAACGGCGCACCTTCATGACCGAGCCGATGTCGGCGATGTACTCGCGCGCCTTCAACTCTCAGGCCAAGCGTGCGATCTTCGACGACAAGGTCGCCTTCGCCCGCTTCTTCGCCGACGACATCGGTCGCGAGTGGCTCGACTTGCGCGAGGCCGACGCCGCCGCGTTCGGCGCGTTTCTGACGCGGCACGGCCGTGTGCTGGCGAAGAACCCCGGAGGGGTGGGCGGCAGCGGCATCGGCGTCTACGAGGCGTCGGAGGTGGTCGACCCCGCGCTGCTGCGCACCGAGCTGATCGCCGTGGGCAAGACCCTGGTGGAGCAGTTCCTGCAGCAGCACGAGGGCATGGCGGCGCTGTATCCGGGCAGCGTCAACACGCTGCGCATCGTGACCTACCGCGATCCGCACGATGAGGTGCATGTGCTCGCGCGAGTGCTGAAGATCGGCAATGGCGGCTTCATCGACAACTACAGCAACGGCGGCATGTACACCATGGTCGACGAGCACGGCCGGGCGATGCACGCCGCGTACGACGGTGAGGGCACCGTGTTCATTGACCACCCGGTCACCGGGGTGCGGATCGAGGGCTACCAGGTGCCGATGTTCGCCGAGCTGATCGCCTTCGCCGACGATCTGGCCCGCCGGGTGCCCGAGATGCCGTATATCGGCTGGGACATCGCCATCACGCCGGAGCGCCCCGTGGTGATCGAGGGCAACCACAACACCGGCGTCTTCCAGTCCCGTCCTGCCGTGTCCGGCACCCGAGAAGGGCTGCTGCCCGTCTATCGCAAGGCGATGGGCGTCTGAGCCGATGACCCACCAGGGCGAGGCCACGGCGGCCGGCCAGTCCCGCATCCGATTCGGCTATCTGCTCGAGCGGGCGGGGCGGCTGCGGCCGGCGAACCTGATCGAGTTCGCCCGGCAGGCGCGCGCCGTCACCCGCAAGCCCGTGCCGCTGATCGTGGCCGACAT
>CAYLMS010000439.1:0-1722 GCA_964384455.1 uncultured Microbacterium sp.
TCGAGGTCGCCCCCACCATGGCGTCGACCACGAACAGCACGACATCCGACAGGTCGATGGCGATCTCGGCCTGCGCCGCGACCGAGGCGTCGATGCCGTGCGCGTCGGGCTCCCAGCCACCGGTGTCGACCACCGAGAAACGCCGCCCCAGCCATTCGGCCTTGTAGGTCACGCGGTCGCGGGTGACGCCGGGGGTGTCTTCGACGACCGCCTCGCGCCGGCCCAGGATGCGGTTGACCAGCGCCGACTTGCCCACGTTGGGCCGCCCGACGATCGCGACCACGGGCAGCGCAGGCAGGATCTCGATGCCGTCCTCGCCGTGCGACAGACCGGCGAGCAGCGCGGCATCCTCGTCGTCGAGCTCGTAATCGTCCAGGCCGGCGCGCAGCGCGCCGGCGCGCTGCTCGGCGAGTTCGTCGTCGACGGCGGCCAGCGCCTCGGCGAGCCGGTCGTCGCCTGGCTCGTAGTCGTCGTCAGCGGCCATGGGGCACCTCCGGGTGCATCGGGAGCCGGCGCGCGACGACCTCGAGCACGGCCTGCACGGTCTGCTCGAAGTCCAGCGCGG
Organism: uncultured Microbacterium sp.; assembly: GCA_964384455.1. Taxonomy (GTDB): domain Bacteria; phylum Actinomycetota; class Actinomycetes; order Actinomycetales; family Microbacteriaceae; genus Microbacterium. The sequence continues at coordinate 566 of CAYLMS010000439.1, forward strand.
TGGAGTCGACCACGTCGACCCCCTCGGCGGCGGTGAGGAAGTCGGCCACGCGCGCATCGGAGGCGTCGCGCCGGTGCAGGGCTGCGGCGACGGCCGCGGCATCCTGCGTGGCCACCTCGCGGCTGCGCCGGGCGGCGCGCACGGCCGGATCGGCGGTGAGCAGGATGCGCACCGGTGCATCGGGCAGCACGACCGTGGTGATGTCGCGGCCCTCGACCACGATGCCGTCGGACGCACGGGCCGCGAGCGCACGGAACGACGCGTTCACGCTCTCGCGCACTGCGGGCACACGAGCGATGTCGCTGACGACGTCGGAGACCCGCGGCTCGCGGATGGCGTCGGTGACCTCCTTCTCGCCCACGCGCACCCAGAAGGCGTCGGGGTCGAGCGAGATGGTCCAGTCGAAGTCACCGGCCGCGTCGAGCACGGCTGCCGCGTCGGAGGTGTCGGCGCCATGGCGCAGCACGTGCCAGGCGAGCGCGCGATACACGGCGCCGGTGTCGAGGTAGCCCGCGCCGAGCCGGCGCGCCACCTGCTTCGACACGCTCGACTTGCCGCTGCCCGCAGGGCCGTCGACGGCGATGATCATGGTGCGCTCGCGATCTTCCAGCCCCGCTCGGTGAGCCCCTGCACCGCGCGGTGCACGGTGCTGGGGGTGACGCTGATCTCGGCCAGGCCGAACTGCGCGCCCGGGGAGTGCTCCAAGCGCAGGTCTTCGACGTTCACGTCGAGCTCGCCGAGCTCGCCGAACAGGCGGCCCAGCTGGCCGGGCGTGTCGTCGACCATCACCACGAACGCCTCGAACCGGCGGTTCTGCCCGTGCTTGCCCGGCAGCCGCTCCACGCCCTCGTTGCCGCGGCGGATGGCGTCGGCGACCGCGCGGCGGGCGCCGGCGACCTCGGGGTGGCGCAGCGCGTCGGCGACGCCGGCGAGGTCGGCGGCGAGCGCGTCGAGCACCTCCACCACGGGCGCCGCGTTGGAGTCGAGAATCTGCACCCACAGTTCGGGGGCGGATGCCGCGATGCGCGTGGTGTCGCGCACCCCCTGCCCGGCCAGGCGCAGCGCGTCGTCGGGGGCGCCGACGAAGCGCCCGGCCAGCAGACTCGCCACCAGCTGCGGCACGTGCGAGACCAGCGCCACCGAGCGGTCGTGCTCTT
>CAYLMS010000440.1:0-1715 GCA_964384455.1 uncultured Microbacterium sp.
TCACCCCGTACACGCCGGCGCCCGGCGTGGAGGCCAGCTGCTGCAGTGCGTCGGCCAGCTGGATCTCGGCGCCCTTGCCGGGCGGGGTGTGCGCGAGCACGTCGAACACGGCCGGCGGCAGCACATAGCGGCCGATCACGGCGAGGTTGGAGGGCGCCTCCTCCGTCTTGGGCTTCTCCACCAGCCCGGTCACGCGCACCACGTCGGGGTTGTCGGTGGCGTCCACCGCCGCCGCCCCGTACAGGTGGATGTGGTCGGGCTCGACCTCCATCAACGCGATCACCGCCGCCCCGTCGTGCCGCTCGTACTCGTCGAGCATCGTGGTCAGCAGCGTGTCGCGCGCGTCGATCAGGTCGTCGCCCAGCAGCACCGCGAACGGGTGGTCGCCCACGTGCGCCTTCGCACGCCACACAGCGTGCCCGAGCCCCTTCGGCTCGCCCTGCCGGTTGATGTGGATGTCGGCGAGGTCGCTGGAGTGCTGCACCTTGGCGAGCCGATCCTGATCGCCCTTGCGCTCCAGATTGGTCTCCAGCTCGGGCACCGAGTCGAAGTGGTTGGCGATGGTGTTCTTGTTGCGCCCGACGATGATGAGCACGTCGTGGATGCCGGCGTCCACCGCCTCCTCCACCACGTACTGGATGGCGGGTTTGTCGACGACCGGCAGCATCTCCTTGGGCATCGCCTTGGTCGCGGGCAGGAACCGGGTGCCGAGCCCCGCGGCGGGGATGACGGCTTTGAACGGCTTATGCGGCATGCGCATCATGCTATCGGCTGGCCCCGTCGCCGCATCGGGCCGCCTCGCCGCTTAGAATCAACGCATGTCGGACGACGTCTCGCACGCCAAGCGCGCCCTGCGCGCCGAACTGCGGGAGCGTCGCAATCTGCACACCGAAGCGCAGCGGCAGCTCGCCGAGGCGGGCGTCACCGCCCAACTCGACGCACTCGTGGCCGCGCACGCGGCACGCTCGGTGTCGTGCTTCCTGTCGATTCCCGCCGAGCCGGGAACGCGTGAGTTCGTGGCGGGTGCGGTGGCCCGCGGCATCCGCGTGCTGGTGCCGATCACCCGCGCCGACGGACTGCTCGACTGGTCGCCGGTCACGGCCGACAGCGAGATCGCTCCCGGCCTGCACGGACTGCCCGAACCGGTCGCCGAGCCGCTCGGTCCGATCGCCGTGAACGATGTCGACCTGATGATCATCCCCGCCGCCGCCGTCGACGTGCGCGGCACCCGGCTCGGCTGGGGCCGCGGCTTCTACGACAAGACGATCGGCTCGATGGAGGGCTGCCCGCCCGTCTATGCGGTGATCTTCGACTCGGAGCTGCTCGACGAGGTGCCGCGCGAACGCCACGACCAGCCGGTCACAGGGGTCGTCACCCCTACCCGCACCCTCACCTTCGCGCCGCACCGGCGCTGACCCGGAGAATCACTCGATGCCCACCTATGCCTACGCCTGCAAGTCCTGCGCCCACCGCTTCGAGGCGGTGCAGTCGTTCAGCGAGCCCGCGCTGAGCGAGTGCCCCGAGTGCGGTGGAACGCTGCGCAAGGAGTACGGGTCGATCGGCGTGACGTTCAACGGCTCGGGTTTCTATCGCACCGATTCGCGCGCCGGCGCGAAGAAGTCCTCGTCGGAGGCTGGCGGCGCGTCGTCATCTTCGGCAGGATCGAAGTCCGAGACGAAGTCCGCGCCCGCCGCTCCGGCCTCCTGAGTGTGCCA
>CAYLMS010000441.1:0-1713 GCA_964384455.1 uncultured Microbacterium sp.
CGCCGCGCGCCGCGGCGCGCGCGAGTTATCCACAGCGGCGGGATGAGGGCTCGACGCGGATACCCGCGCTGTGGTCTACTGCTAGCCAAGCCGGACAGCCGTCCGGCTTGGGATCCGCCGAGCAACAGTCGAGTGAGGCCGCCGTGGCATCGCAGAGCGAGGGCAGCGCCGCCCGCACCGCGCCCGCGCGTGACAACGCCTACGCGATGGCCGAGTTCTTCGACTACCAGCACACCTCCAGCTGCGCCCTGCCCGACCCGGAGCCGCTCGTGCGCAATCTCACCCGCGGAGTGCTCGAAGTGCTCGCCGGGGTGCGCGACGCCGACCAGCTTGCCCGCTGGCTCACCGAGGAGGCGTACCGGCGGCTCGTCACCCGTGCGAACCTCGCCACCAGGGCGCGCAGCGCGCGCGGCATGCCCGCGACCCGGACCGCGCACAGCATCACGTCGGTGCGGCACACCGCGCCCGCCGACGGCGTGGTCGAGGCGGTGGTGATCGTGTCGGGGCCGGCACGCACCCGCGCGGTGGCGCTGCGGCTGGAAGGTCTCGACAACCGCTGGCGCTGCACGTCGCTCGCGCTGCTGTAGCTACTGCCGGTACGACGCGAGGAAGTTGCCCAGCCGTTCGATCGCTTCGGTGAGCACGCGCGCCTCGGGCAGCGTCACGATGCGCAGGTGGTCGGGGTCGGGCCAGTTGAACCCGGTGCCCTGCACCAGCAGCACATGCTCGGCCACCAGGAAGTCGTACACCAGGCGGGCGTCGTCGCGGATCTCATGCACCTCGGGGTCGAGCCGCGGAAACGCGTACAACGCCCCGGCCGGCTTGACGCAGCTCACCCCGGGAATAGAGGTCAGCGTCTGCCACGCGGCATCCCGCTGCTCGTGCAGTCGGCCGGTCGGCGCGATCAGCGCCTCGATCGACTGCACACCGCTCAGCGCCGCCTGCACGGCGTGCTGCGCGGGCACGTTGGGGCACAGCCGGGTGGAGGCCAGCAGCGTGATGCCCTCGAGGAACCCCTTCGCATGGGCCTTCGGCCCGGTCACCACCAGCCACCCCGAACGGTAGCCCGCCACCCGGTAGGTCTTCGACAGGCCGTTGAACGTGAGGCACAGCAGATCGGGCGCCACCGACGCGGTGGGCACGTGCAGGGCGTCGTCGTACAGGATGCGGTCGTAGATCTCGTCGGACAGCAGCAGCAGCGAATGCTCCCGGGCGATCTCAGCGATGCCTTCGAGCACCTCCCGCGAATACACCGCACCGGTGGGGTTGTTCGGGTTGATCACCACGATCGCCTTGGTGCGCGCGGTCACCTTGGCGCGCAGGTCGTCGAGATCGGGCTGCCAGCCGGATGCCTCGTCGCACCGGTAATGCACGGGTGTGCCGCCGCCGAGGCTCGTCATCGCCGTCCACAGCGGATAGTCGGGCGCGGGGATGAGCACCTCGTCGCCCTCGTCGAGCAGCGCCTGCATCACCATCGTGATCAGCTCGGACACGCCGTTGCCGAGGTAGACGTCGTCGGGCCCGAAGGCGGGGAAGCCGGCCACCTCCTCATAGCGGTACACCACGGCGCGCCGGGCAGACAGGATGCCCCGGCTGTCGCTGTAGCCGTGCGCGGTGGGCACCGCGGCGATCATGTCGCGCACGATCTGGTAGGGCGCCTCGAAGCCGAACACCGCCGGATTGCCGGTGTTCAGCTTGAGCACGGTGTGCCCC
>CAYLMS010000442.1:0-1710 GCA_964384455.1 uncultured Microbacterium sp.
GTAGTACAGTTTCGCCCCCCGCCGAGTCTAGGGCGGTGGGGCGGCCGGTGCGCGGCGCGCGCGGTGCGCGGGCTCAGTGCGTGATGCCGAGCACCTCGGCGGTGGCAGCCATCGTGTGCCGCGCCAGTTCGGGCTGCGGGTTGAGCCGCTCGCCGTAGGTGGGGATCAGCTCGCGCAGCTCGCCCTCCCAGCCGGCGATCCGGTCGGGGAAGCAGGTCTTCAGCAGCTCGAGCATGATCGGCACCGCTGTGGAGGCGCCGGGAGACGCCCCGAGCAGGCCCGCGATCGAGCCGTCGGCGGCGGCGACCACCTCGGTGCCGAACTGCAGCTTGCCGCCCTTCATCACCTGGGCGCGCTGACCTGCCTGCAGCAGCGACCAGTCGGCATCCTTCGCGCCTGGCACGAAGGTGCGCAGGCTGTCGACCTTGCGCGCATGGTTCTTCAGCAGCTCGCCGACGAGGTAGCGGATCAGCCCGAAGTTGGTGGCGCCGACCTTGAGCATGCTGCCCAGGTTGCCCGGGCGCACCTGCGTGACGATGTCCCACATCGACCCGGTCTTGAGGAACTTCGGGCTGAACGTGGCGAACGGGCCGAACAGCAGCGAGGTCTCGCCGTCGACCACGCGGGTGTCCAGATGCGGCACCGACATCGGCGGGGCGCCCACCGAGGCCTGCGAGTACACCTTCGCGTGGTGCTGCGCCACGAGCGCGGGATCACCGGTCATCAGCCACTGGCCGCCGATGGGGAAGCAGCCGTACCCCTTGATCTCGGGGATGCCGGAGCGCTGCAGCAGCTTGAGCGCCCACCCGCCCGCGCCGACGAACACGAACCGGGCGTTGAGCCTGCCCGGTGCCCGCCCCACGGTGCGCCGGTAGCGCACCTGCCAGGTGCCGTCGGAGGCCCGCGCGAGGTCGCGCACCTCGGTCTCGCGGTGCACCGTCACGCCTTCGGCCGACAGGTGCTCGAACAGTTGCCTGGTGAGCGCGCCGAAGTCGACATCGGTGCCGGCCGGCACCCGGGTGGCCGCGAACGGCTCGCCCTTGCGGCGCTGCTGCATGAGCAGGGGAGCCCACTGGTGGATGACGCGGGAGTCCTCGCTGTACTCGATGCCGGCGAACAGCGGCTGCTGCTTGAGCGTCTCGTAGCGGGCGCGCAGGAACGAGACATCCTTCTCCCCCCGCACGAAGGTCATGTGCGGGGTGGGGTTGATGAACGTGCGCGGGGCGTCGAGGATGCCGCGCTGCACCAGCGCCGACCACAGCTGACGGCTCTGCTGGAACTGCTCGTTGATCGAGATCGCCTTGGCCGGGTCGACCGACCCGTCGGGCGCCATCGGCGTGTAGTTGAGCTCGCACAGCGCGGCGTGGCCGGTGCCCGCGTTGTTCCACGCATTCGAGCTCTCCTGGGCGACATCCGAGAGCCGCTCGAACGCGACGATCGACCAGTCGGGCTGCAGCTGCTTGAGCAGCGTGCCCAGCGTGGCGCTCATGATGCCGCCGCCGATCAGCACCACATCGACGGTCTCAGTCACCCTACGATTCTAGGCGTGCGGCGGCGTCGGTCCGTTCCGCCGGCGACCGCACTCTCAGACGGCGGCCGTGAGCTGCGCGGCGACGAGCTCGGCGATCTGCACCGCGTTCAGCGCGGCCCCCTTGCGCAGGTTGTCGTTGCTGACGAACAGCGCGAGGCCATGCCCCTCGGGAGCCGCCT
>CAYLMS010000443.1:0-1704 GCA_964384455.1 uncultured Microbacterium sp.
CCTCAGTGCCGAGCAGGGCAAGACCCTCGCCGAGCTCGCGTCGGTGATGACCGTCTATCCGCAGGTGCTGATCAACGTCAAGGGCGTCGACCGCGCCCGCACCGACGACGAGCAGCTCGTGGGCGCGGTGCGCGAGGTGGAAGCCGAGCTCGGTGAGAGCGGCCGCGTGCTGCTGCGCCCGTCGGGCACCGAGCCGGTGGTGCGGGTGATGGTGGAGGCCGCCGACGAGGCGACCGCACAGCGGCACGCGGGCAGCCTCGCCGATGTCGTGCGCGAGCGCCTCGCGCTGTGATCGGTCACCGCTGCGGCGTGCTCCAGCTGAGCGATTCGATGTAGCGCAGCAGCACGCCCTCGCGCAGCGCCCACGGCGACACCTCCAGTTCGCCCACGCCCAGCGCACTCATGGCGGTGTGCAGCACGACGGCCGCCCCGACGATCTGGTACGCGCGATCGGGTGTGATCCCCGGCAGCTCCTGCCTGGCGGAGGCGGGCAGGCGGGCGAGCCGTGGGATCCACTGACCGAGGGATTCGCGCGGCAGCACCATCCGCTGGATGCCCGACCAGCCCGGCACGGGGAAGCCGGCGAGCCGTGCGAGCGAGCGGATCGCCTTCGACGAGCCCACCACATGGTCCGCCGGCGGCTCGGCGGCGAACGTCGCGGCCACCGGCGCGAGCGCGGCGCGCGCGTGCTCGCGCAGCAGCTCCACCGCCGCCTCACCGGGAGGGTCGTGCGGCAGGAAGCGCAGCGTCGTGCGTCCAGCGCCGAGCGGCACGGAGGCGGCGGTGGTGGGCAGCTCGTCCGCCCCGCTGGCGAGCTCGAGCGACCCCCCGCCGATGTCGAACAGCAGGATGCGACCCGCCGACCAGCCGAACCAGCGACGCACGGCGAGGAAGGTGAACCGCGCCTCGTCCTCGCCGTCGAGCACCTGCAGCCGGTGCCCCAGTGCGCGCTCGATGCGCGCCACCACCTCGACGCCGTTGCGCGCCTCGCGCACCGCCGAGGTGGCCGTGGCCAGCAGCTCGTCCACGCGCTCGGCGCGGGCGAACTCGGCCGCCTCGCGCGCCGCCTGCTCGAGCGCCTGCACGCCCTCCTCGGTGATGGCGCCGTCGGCGTCGAGGTAGCGCATCAGCCGCAGCACGACCCGATGGCCGGTCGTGCCGATCGGCCGCCCGCCCGGGCGCACATCCGCGACGAGCAGGTGGACGGTGTTCGAGCCGATGTCGAGGACTCCCAGGCGCACCCAGGAATCGTAGCGGCAAACGGCCCAGGCCGGTTCAGGCGATGCCGCCGCCGTCCACGACCAGCGCCGAGCCGGTGACGTAGCTCGATTCGTCCGAGGCCAGCCACACCACGGCCGCAGCGATCTCCTCGGGCTCGCCCATCCGACCGAGCGGACGATCGGCGGCCTCGGCGAGGAAGCTGCCGGCATCCTGTGCCAACTGGCGCGCCTCGTCGCGCAGCATCCCGGTGTTCACGTCGCCCGGGTTGACCGAATTGACCCGGATGCCCTGCGCGCCGTGGTCGATCGCGAGCGCCCTGGTCATGTTCACCACCGCGCCCTTCGAGGCGCAGTACGAGATCGCACGCCCACCGCCCTTGAGCCCCCACCCGGAGCCGGTGTTGACGATCGAACCGCCGCCGCCCGAGGCCATCACGGGCACGACGTGCTTGCACATGAGGAAGATCGCGCGCACGTTGACGCC
>CAYLMS010000444.1:0-1699 GCA_964384455.1 uncultured Microbacterium sp.
GGGATCTTCCGCTGGAGAACCAAATTCGTTTGAGCCTGTGAGATTGTATTTTTGGCCATCAAAATATCGGTATGATTCGCCAGAATCTGATTCTTCAGCTGATCTAAATCATACTGTGGGGCTTCCTTGTCGACTTTACCATTCAGGGCTGAGATGGGCAGGTTCGGTTCGCCCACCGCCGCAGCCAACTGACGCCACGCTGCCTGGTAGGTCTTCTCGGCAGCAATCACGTTGTTCCGGGCCTGAATCGCCTGGGCGTAAAGTTGCAACGGTTCGTAACGGGCCGTCAGTCCCGCCGCCGTCTGACGCAGTTGCAAGCGGTAGACTTCGTCCGCCATCTCGGCCAGGGCCTTGTTGACCTCGAGACTTTCCTGGGCCACGAGGGCTGCAAAGTAACGGCCGCGGACATTCGACATGATCGTGAAATGGACCTGGCGCACGGCGATCAAGGCATTGATGTAACCATAGCCAGCCACCTGCTGGGCCAGTTGCAATTTGCCACAGGTCTTGATCAGCTGGTTGATGTATCCCCCCTGCTGACCTGCACCGCTATAGGTTGCCCCGTCGGGAATCCGCAGGGCGGGCTGGATCTGATCCGCCTGGTAACCGACGGTGGGGTTGGGATGAAGCCCCGCCTGGATCGCAATACCGAGAGCTGCCTCCGCGTCCGCCGTCGCCATTCGCAACGCGGGGTTCTTTTCCAGGGCGAACTGCTGCAATTCAGCCAGCGAAACCGGGGCATCACTGACCGGCACCGCCGCCTTCACAGGCACCAGCTGCGGATAATTCTTCGACCACTTCTCACGTTCCGCCTGCGGCGCATTCAGCGGTAGCTGCGGCGGAATCAGGCTATTCGAATTTGCACCGGGAAGACGCTCCGGCAATTCGAAGGTCTTCTTGCCATCCGGAGTCGGCCTGGTCATCACCGGTTTGGTTTCGGGCTGTGAAAGTACCTGCGCCGACTGGGCATCCGAGTTCACACTGGGCGCAGCGGCAATGCCGTTGGGCAAATGCAACTGGTGTGAGGAGCAACCGGAAGCCACCACAATGCTCAAAGCTCCCAGTCCCAGCAACTTATCTAGCCGGTGTTGAAATAGCATCATGCTGCTCCATGGAGTCGGATTCATGAGTGTTTTCGACACCTTGGAGCGCGCGACTTCAGGTAATTGGAGGGGATGTAGGGGAATTAACCAATCTTGGGATTATCTGGATTCCACCCAATCTGAGTGATACAGCAATCGTGAGGGATTCGCGATGCATTTCAGCAGATAACGGCGGGAGACAACTTGCCTTGACAAGGCGAATCGTCCGGTTATAGCTGCCGTCTCGTTTATTCTGACCGAAATGGGGAAGATCATGGACCGCAAAAAGCGGACCCTGATGGGGTTGGCTTTACTGCTGATGATGGGTTGCCAGCAGACCAAGCACCAACTCGCGTGTGAGTTCCCCGAGGAATACACCCTTCCGCCGGATGAACCTCGCTTCAACAATCCGCCGGAATCGGGTTACAAGACTCCACCCGGTCGCAGGGACAAGAGTGGTCCAGAATAATATTGATAAACCGCGTATGGTTTTTCGATCTTATTTGCCTGCTGGCGGAGCGGCTGGTTCGGCTGGTGCCGACGTGGCACCCGCTGCTCCAGCCGGGTCCTTCCACGCAAACACAATCACGAATTCGTGACGCTGCTTGGGTTGTGCT
>CAYLMS010000445.1:0-1696 GCA_964384455.1 uncultured Microbacterium sp.
CCTCGGTCTTGTAACCGACGTCGAGGAGGACCTCGTCGCGGTCGATCTTGACGACGGTGCCCTCGATGAGGTCGCCGTCGTTGAAGAACTTCAGGGTCTTCTCGACCGCGGCCAGGAAGTCTTCAGCAGATCCGATGTCGTTGATGGCGACCTGCTTGGTGGCCGGGGCGGTCGTTGCGGTAGTCATGTAGTGGGTTGTCCTTGGAATCGGGGTGTCGGGCTGCGACGCGCCGCGTCGGACGGACCGGACGCGGGCGGATGCGCCGCAGCGAAGGGATGGAATTGCGGATGTCGCGAGCGCACGGCGGAGTCGCCATACGCATGACAGTCCAGAGTATCAGGTCGCATCCCTGCGCCGGGCCCGATGCCCTGACGCGGCTACGGTAGTGGGGTGGCATCCGATCCCCCGGCACTCGTGATCGTCTCCTCCCGCAAGGCGATCATCGCCCTCGCGGTGTTCTGCGCGATCGCGGCGGCACTCGGAGTCGGCGTCTACCTGGTCAACCCGACCGCCGACCTGAACGCCGTGCTCGGCATCGGCGTGTTCGGCTTCTTCGGCGTCGGCGGCGGGATCGCCTTCGTCACCCAGTGGCGGCGCAGCGTGGTGCTGCGCGCGGATGCCGCCGGGCTGTCGCTGCCGCCGCGCGGGCACGTGCCCTGGGCCGACGTCGACCGGGTGGGAGCGACCGCCGACGTGCTCGGCATCCGGCTGCGACGCTACGACGCGCTGCTGGCCTCGCGCACCGAGCTCACCGCAGGCGACCTCAAGGTGAGCCGCCACCACACCGGGTTCGATCTGACCTGGCCCGCACGCCTGCTGGACCGCACACCCGCCGAGGCCGCTGCCGCGATCCGCGCGCACATCCCGGCAGGCTGACCGCCGCCGCTGCTCGCGGGCCGTACGCTCGACGCATGCGCCTGCCCGCGCCCCTGAGCGCCCCGCGCCGCGCACCGCTGCTGCAGGTGGCGAAGTCGGCGGTCGCGACCGTCGTCGCGTGGCTCGCGGCGGCCTGGATGCTGCCGGGACCGCTGCCGATCTTCGCGGCGATCGCGGCACTGCTGGTGGTGCAGCCGAGCCTCAATCAATCGTTCGCGAAGGCGGTCGAGCGCACGGTGGGCGTGATCGTCGGCGTGGTCGTGGCGACGCTGCTCGGACTGCTGCTGGGCAGCGGCACGTGGGTGATCCTGCTGGCCATCGTCGCCGCGCTCGCGCTCGCCTGGATGATCCGGATGACTCCGGGCACCTCGAACCAGGTGGCGATCAGCGCGATGCTGGTGCTGGCCCTGGGCACGGCGACGCCGGGCTACGCGACCGACCGCATCCTCGAGACGCTGATCGGCGCGGTGATCGGATTCGTGGTCAACGTGGCGATCGTGCCGCCGGTGGCCGTCGCCCCGGCCCGCAGCGCCGTGCTGACGATCGGGGAGGAGCTCGCCGCCGCACTCGACCGGCTCGCCGAGGCGCTGGGTTGCCCGACCACGCCCGGCCTGCGCGCGGAACTGCTGGCGCAGGCCCGGCTGATGCGCGCGATGAAAGACACCGCCGATGCCGCGATCGCCGCGGCGACGGAGTCGCTCACGCTCAATCCGCGCGGGCGCAGGCACCGCGCCGAACTGGCCGCGCTCGGCACGCTGCTGGAGAGGTGCGGCCCGATCATCATCCAGGTCATCGGCATGACGCGCACCTACCGCGACC
>CAYLMS010000446.1:0-1696 GCA_964384455.1 uncultured Microbacterium sp.
ATGTCGTGCAGCCCGAGCGCCGCGTTCCGGCCGCCGCCCGAGTGCGACGCCGACGCCCCGCCGCCCTTCTGAGCAGTGGGGGCGCTGTGGGGCGACCTCGCGCGACGCCGACCCCCGGTCACCGTTCTGAGCGGCTGCGGTGACCGTCCCGCCGCCGTTCCGAGCACCGCGATCGTGGTCCCCCGCCGTCGAGCACCGCGATCGTGGTCCCCCGTCGTCGAGCCCCGCGAGGGCGGTCCGCCGCCGTCGAGCCCCGCGCTGATCTCGCGCGACGGCGACGTTCGCCACCGTCTTGAGCGCTGCGGCGATCTCGCGTTCCGGCGACCTGCACCGAACCTTCCGAGCAGTTGAGGAGACCTGGCGCCGGGTCAGTCGCCCGAGCGCCCGCGCCAGCGCTCGATGTCGCGTCGCTGCCGTTTCGTGGGTCGCCCCGCTCCGCGATCGCGTTGCGCGACGGCAGGCGCAGGCTCGCGCACCGGGGTGCGATCCTCGACCGCCTCGGCCGCGGCCACCGCCCCGACTCGTTTGCTGATCGGTGCGCGCACCACGAGCATCCGATCGAAGCCGGCGATCCGCACGCGCAGCTCGTCGCCGGCGCGCACCGGATGCGCCGCCTTCGCGCGTTCGCCGTTCACCCGCACATGCCCCGCGCGGCATGCTTCGGTGGCAGCGGTGCGCGTCTTGAACACCCGCACGGCCCATAACCAGGCATCCACTCGCGCGGACGCCTCGCTCACCCCAGCCGCCGCATCCGCATCGCGCGCACCGCACCGACAGCGATCAGCCCCTGCCCGAGGCAGTAGGTGAGCATCACGAGCGGGCTCGTCCAGCCGGGCATCGCCTCGGGCAGGAACAGTCGGAAGGCGAGGATCGTGTCCGAGGTGAGGAAGAACACCGCGCCGACGGCGATCAGCGTCGAGCAGCGGGATGCCGCGGCCGCAGTGCCGCCGAGCAGCAGGCCATAGCCGGCCACGGCGAACGCCAGCGCACCTAGGTGCGGCCACAGCACGATCACCAGCGTCGCCCACCACGCGACGAACGCCAGCGCCCAGGCCGGCAACCGGCGCACCGCGAGCACGCGCCAGAACAGCACCACGTAGCACAGGTGCGCCGCCCCGAAGCATGCGAGCATCACCGGAAGCGTGGGCGCGAACGGGAAGAAGTTCGCGGCTCCGTCGCCGAGCCACGACAGCAGGATCGCGCCGAACAGCAACGCCAATGGTGCCCGTGCCGGTGCAGCGACCCTCAGCGCGGCGTGCTCCGGCGCTGGCGCCGCTACCGCCGTTCCGGGTTCCGCCGCCCCCGAACGCCCGTGAGCCCGAGCACCGCTCGCGACGACTGCCCAGCCCACGCCCGCCGCGAGCAGCGGCATCAACAGCAGCTTGGTCGGCGGCGCGAGCGAGGAACCCACGGCCAGCGCCCCGACGTGCACCAGTGACACCGCAGCGTACGGCAGGAAACCCCACCACCACGATCGCGGCAGCATCCTCACCCGCTCATGCTACGGGCGCGATCGACCAGCGCCGGTGAAGACCGCCCGACGCGCGCATCCGCCGGTGAAGACCGCCCAACGCGCCCGCCCGCCGCCGCGCCGTCGGCGAAGACCGCCCGACGCCCGCACGCGTCCCGTCGCGGCGTCGCCGAAGACCGCCCAGCGCCCTCCTCACCCGTCCAACTCGAGCTCCACGATCGCAAG
>CAYLMS010000447.1:0-1691 GCA_964384455.1 uncultured Microbacterium sp.
CGCAGGACGGCCGCATCTCGGTGCAGCACGAAGGCCGCCAGATCGACCTGCGCGTGGCCACCCTGCCCACCGTCTGGGGCGAGAAGGTCGTCATGCGCATCCTCGACAACTCGGGGCAGTCGATGGCGATGAGCGACCTGCAGCTGTCGTCGCCGAACCTGGTGGCCTTCCGCAACGCGATCACCCGGCCGCACGGCATGGTGCTGGTGACCGGCCCCTCCGGCTCGGGCAAGTCCACCACGCTCTACACCGCGCTGCGGGAGATCACGAATCCCCGGATCAACGTGATCACGGTCGAAGACCCGGTGGAGTACCGCATCGCCGGCATCAGCCAGGTGCAGGTGAACAACCGGGCCGGGATGACGTTCCAGGCCGCGCTGCGGTCGATCCTGCGCAGCGACCCCGATGTGGTGCTCGTGGGCGAGATCCGCGACCAGGAGACCGCCACCATCTCGACGGAGGCGTCGCTGACCGGGCACCTCGTGCTGTCCACCCTGCACACCAACGACGCCCCGAGCGCCGTGACCCGGCTCACCGAGATCGGCTGCGAGCCGTTCCTGGTGGCCACCGCGCTGTCGGCCGTGGTGGCGCAGCGCCTGGCCCGCAGGCTGTGCACCCGCTGCCGCGAGGCGTACGTGGAGCCGCAGTCGGTGCTCGGCTCGCTGGGCTTCCCGCACGACCCGGCCGACCTGCCCACCATCTACCGCGCGAAAGGATGCCAAGCGTGCTCGGGCACCGGCTACCGCGGCCGGGTGGCGCTGCACGAGGTGATGACGGTCACCGACGAGCTCGAGAAGCTGATCGTGCTGCGCGCGACCGGCACCGAGATGCGCCAGCTGGCCATCTCGCAGGGCATGATCCCGCTGCGCGACGACGGCTGGAGCAAGGTGACCCAGGGACTGACCACCATCGAAGAGGTGCTGCGGGTCAGTACGTGATCCCGGTCGCCTCCACCAGCCGGGCCACCCAGACGTCCGCGTCGAGGTCGCGCGGCAGGATGTGCAGGTCGTCGAAGGCCTGCCGGTCGGCCGCGTACTGCACTGCCACCTGACGCGCGACGGTGCCGTCGGCGACGAGCCGCTCGAGATCCTGGTCGAGGGTGTGCATGCCCACTCCCCCACCGGCCTGCATCGCCGAGTAGAGCTGCGCCACGTGTCCTTCGCGGATCATGTTCGCCACGGCCGGCGTGTTCACCAGCACCTCGGTCGCGATCACGCGGCCGCTCGACTGCGCCAGCGGCAGCAGCGTCTGGCTGATGATGCCCTGCAGCGTGTCGCCCAGCTGCGTGCGCACCTGATCCTGCTGGTGCGCGGGGAACGCGTCGACGATGCGGTGGATGCTCTTGGCCGCGCTCTGCGTGTGCAGCGTCGAGAGCACCAGGTGCCCGGTCTCGGCGGCGCTGAGCGCCGTGGAGATCGACTCCGGATCACGCAACTCGCCCACCAGGATGACATCCGGATCCTGGCGCAGCACCCGCCGCAGCGCCTCTGAGAACGACGCAGTGTCCTTGCCGATCTCGCGCTGATGGATGAGCGAACGACGGCTGGTGTGCTGGAACTCGATCGGGTCCTCGATCGTGACGATGTGCGCCGGGCGGGTGTCGTTGATGATGTCGACCATCGCCGTGAGCGTGGTCGACTTGCCCGAACCGGTCGGGCCGGTCACCAGCACCAGCCCCCGCGGCCGGGTGG
>CAYLMS010000448.1:0-1688 GCA_964384455.1 uncultured Microbacterium sp.
GGCGAATCCGCCCACCCCGCCCAGCACCTCAGGCCCGTGGGTTGCGCGCACAGCCGCGGCCATCAACTCGACCGCACGGTCGCCGGCGGCCGTGTCGACGCCGGCCTGCGCATACGGATCGTGCGAGGGGGCGGCCACCGCTCCAGCCTACCCGGCGCGGCCTGGCCGGATGCCGCGCACCCTACAATGGCGGCATGAGCGCGGGTGCGCCGGAATGGGTGATCCGCGAGGATGCGGGCGAGCCGGTCCTCGTCGCGCTCTATCTGCGCCAGGTGCTCGGCATCCGCTCCCCCGACGAACTGCCGCAGCTGCGGGGCATCCCGCTGTTCCCCCAGGTGCGCGGCGACGACGAGCAGTCGCGGCTGGAGCGGGAGTGGCGGGAGTTCTGGGCGATGACCGTCGAGCCGCAGGCACATCCCTCTCCCGTTCCTCTGGCACTCGTCGATGGATTCGACACGCTCGTGGCACTGCCCGAAACCGGCTGCGACGCGCTGCGGGCGGCGATGCGCCCGTACGCCGCGGAAGCGCTCTCGTTCGCCCGGTCGGCGAACGCACGGTACGCCAGGGAGGCGGCTGCCAAGCCCGGGGTCTCATATCGCGCCTACGCGAGCGCCATCGCCGAGCACGAGCGGCAGGTGGGTCGGCGGGCGCACTCGTTCGAGTTGAACGTGCAGGTGCTGCCGCTGGCGCAGCGGGGAGTGTGGTGGATCGGCTCGCTCACCATCGCGGTGACCGACGGGCTGCGCGGCGACGTGGTGGCCTTCGACGCGGCGATCCACCCCATCATCGCCGAACTGGCCTGAGCCCGCCCGGTCGCTGAGCGAACCCCGGTCGCTGAGCGCACCCCAGGTCGCTGAGCCCACCCGAGGTCGCTGAGCGTGTCGAAGCGCGCCGAGCCGCGATTCAGCGAACGGCGCGCACCGTCTCTCGCTCGAGGGTGACCTCGCGCGTGCGTCGGCCGACCAGGCGCCCCACCAGCAGCGCGACGAGCGCGCCGACGCAGACGCCGACCGCCACCCCCGCCACGGCGAGGAAGCCGAACACCTGACCCGGCGAGTAGACGGCGCCGTTGCCGGCGGTGACATCCCAGGAGTCGAACGCGAAGGTGAGGATCATCGCGACCAGCACGCCGAGCGCACCGCCGAGGGCGAGGAACACCCCGTACCGCGGAAAGCGGCGCACGCGCGCGGTCACGAGACCGTCATCGGTGACGGTCTCGACGGGGGCGCCGGGCGGCGTTCGCTGCGGGTCGTCGGCCATGCCTCTATTGTCTCACCGGATGCGGCCGGTCAGGCCCGCCGGTCAGGGTCGCAGCGGCAGCAGGTCGGACAGCGCCGACCGCGTGCCCGACGCCAGAATGCGGCCCTCCGCCGCCGCGACCGCCCACTGCTCCTCGCCGAGCGCGAGCGAGATCCAGGTCATCGGATCGGTCTCCACGACGTTCGGCGGGGTGCCGCGCGTGTGCCGCGGACCCTGGACGACCTGCACGGCTCCGAAGGGCGGCACGCGCACTTCGACGGTGTTGCCCGGAGCCTTCTCCACCAGCAGCTGCAGCAGATAGCGCACGGCGGTGGCGAGATCCGTGCGCCCGGGGTCGCCGGTGGCCACCCCGGCCAGCGCGGCGCGCCCGTCTTCGGTGGTGATCCTGCGGGCCATGCCTCCACGCTACGCCGGGCGGCGGTGAGCTG
>CAYLMS010000449.1:0-1676 GCA_964384455.1 uncultured Microbacterium sp.
ACTGCTCAACCGGGCGCAGGCCGTCGGCGGATTGTCCACGAAGAAGGAAACAGTGACCGAAGCGCTGACGGAGTACATCGCTCGACGCGAACGTGCAAAGATCGTCCACCTGTTCGGCACGCTGGAGTGGGAGGCGGGCTTCGACTACAAGGCCGAGCGCGGTCGCCGCGACGCGAAGCTCGACGCCGCCGGCTGATGTCACTGCTCGTCGACACCAGCGTGTGGTCGTTGGCGCTGCGTCGTGATTCGCCCCATGACGCCGCAGAAGTGCGTGCGCTGAGCACGGCGTTGACCCGCGGTGACGACGTGTTCACGTGCGGGATGGTGCTGCTCGAGTTGCTGCGTGGCGCGGTGCCCGGCCACGTGCGGCAGGCCATGGTGAGCTCCTTCGCCTCGCTCGGCTGGCTCGAACCGCTGCGCGAGGACTATGAGGCGGCCGCCGAGCTTGCGAACCGGTGCCGCCGAGCCGGCGTCCAACTCGGCACAGTCGATGCCCTGATCGCACAACTGGCCATTGCGCACGGCCTCACCCTGCTCACGACCGACCGCGACTTCGCGCGCGCCGCCGCCCACATCCCCCTCGACGTCTGGAGCGGCGCATGACCGAGGCATCCGCCCGCCACTACGAGCCGATCGCGGTCAGTGCCGAGAGCACGGTCGTCGCCGAATACATTGCGGATGCCGCGTCGGCGACGGCCTACCAGTCCGAGTCGGCGCTCGAACACGAGCTCATCGGCATCCTGCAGGCGCAGGCCTACGAATACCTGCCCATCACCTCCGAGGCGCAGCTCGTCGCTAACCTGCGCGCCCAGCTCGAGGCGCTCAACGACATCGCCTTCTCGGATGCCGAGTGGGCGCGGTTCTTCGAGACCGCCATCGCCGCGCGCAACGACGGCATCGTCGAGAAGACCGTGCGCATCCAGGAAGACCACATCCAACTGCTCACGCGCGACGACGGCACGACCAAGAACATCACGCTGCTCGACAAGCAGCACATTCACAACAACCGCCTGCAGGTGATCAACCAGTACGCGATCGGGCAGGGCGACGGCGGTGCTCGCTACGCGAACCGCTACGACGTCACGGTGCTCGTGAACGGCCTGCCGATGGTGCACCTCGAGCTCAAGCGCCGCGGGGTCGACCTGCGCGAGGCGTTCAACCAGATCGACCGGTATCAGCGCGACAGCTTCTGGGCGGGGTCGGGGCTGTTCGAGTACGTGCAGCTTTTCGTGATCAGCAACGGAACACTCACCAAGTACTACTCGAATACGACGCGCAGGCAGCATGTGCGTGCTTCGACAAGCTCAGCAACCTCAGGGGGAAGCTCAGCAACCTCGGGGGGCGGCTCAGCAGCCGGCAGAAGGGCGACGAGCGGCGGAGACGCGCGGCGGCGCACGTCGAACTCGTTCGAGTTCACGTCGTGGTGGGCGGATGCGCAGAATCGGCCGATCCAAGACCTGGGCTCGTTCGCGCAGACGTTCTTCGCCAAGCACTCGCTCCTCAACGTCTTGACCAAGTACTGCGTGCTCACTGCCGATCGCGACCTGCTCGTGATGCGGCCCTATCAGATCGTCGCGACCGAGCGGATCGTGCAGCGGATCGACATCTCCACGCACTACAAGCAGCTCGGCACCACCGCTGCCGGCGGCTACGTGTGGCACACCACCGGCTCGGGC
>CAYLMS010000450.1:0-1669 GCA_964384455.1 uncultured Microbacterium sp.
GCGGCAGCAGCCGCCCCGCGAAGCCTAAGGCGGCAGCGCAACCCACGCAGGACGAAGGGGGAGCAGACGCGTCTGCGCTCCCTTCGTGCTCAGCTGATCAGAGCGCGCGGATGTTGACCGCCTGCGGGCCCTTCTGGCCCTGCTCGGTGTCGAACTCCACCTTCTGGTTCTCGAACAGGTCGCGGCGGCCGCTGCCGGTGATCGCGCTGAAGTGCGCGAACACGTCGGCGGAGCCGTCATCGGGGGCGATGAAACCATAGCCCTTGTCGGAGTTGAACCATTTGACGGTGCCAGTGGCCATGACGTCATTCCTTCGTTGTCTGGGACCACGGGAGTGATCCGTGAATCCACGACGACGGTGTCGTCATGGAAGTGGGGGTGGAGGTGGCGCGGCACATGCCGCGGCGGAGAGCGCGAGGCGCCAGAACGGCGCGAGATGTCGCTGCAACAGGCAGAAGACGGATTCTCAGACGGGATTCCGATCGAACAGCAGAACCGCTACCACGGTTCAAGGTCAAAGTCACATGCCACCGGCATGCCAATGGTCAGCATATCGCATCCGCGGCGACCGTGTGGAACGGGCGCTGCCCGCGCTTCTCTACTCGGCAGCCCCCGCCGCTGCCTGGGCCAGGCACGCCTCGAGCGCCACCCACGACAGCATCGCGCATTTGACCCGCATCACGTAGCGAGCCACTCCTTGGAAGGCGGCCGCGTCGCCGAGTTCGTCGGGCGGCTCGGCGTCTCCGCGCGATCGCAGCAGTTCGCGAAACCGGCCGATCTGCGCGGTCGCCTCGGTGATCTCGGCGCCCGAGACAAGCTCGGCCAGCACCGACGCCGACGACATCGAGATGCTGCATCCCTGACCCTGCCAGGCCAGGTGCACGATGCGACCCTCGGCCACTTCCACCCCGACGGTGATCTCGTCGCCACAGCTCGGGTTCAGCTCGTGGTGCGTGAACGGCAGGCCCTTCGCCTCGCCCTCGCCGACGCGCCGCCGCGCGTGATCGAGGATGACCTCGCGGTACAGGTCTTCCAGCTCGCTCATCGGTCGGCTCCGAAGAACCGGCGCACGTCGCGCAACGCGTCGGCGAAGCGCGCGACGTCGTCGGCGTCGGTGTACGCCCCGCAGCTCGCCCGGGTGGTGGCGGTCACGCCGAGCCGGCGGTGCAGCGGCTGCGCGCAGTGGTGCCCGGTGCGCACCGTGATGCCGCGGTCGTCGAGAAACTGGCCGACGTCGTGCGCGTGCACTCCGTCGACCACGAACGCGGCCAGCGCACCGCGCTCGGCGCCCGGCGGCGGCCCGATCAGCCGCACACCCTCGGTCGCGGCCACCGCGTCGACCAGCGCTGCGGCGAGCTCGTGCTCGTGCGCGGCCAGCGCCGCCATGCCGAGACTCTGCAGGTAGCCGGCCGCGGCGCCGAACGCGACCGCCTGGCTCACCGGCTGAGTGCCCGGCTCGAACCCCTGCGGAGCGGGCAGGAATTCGGCATCGGTCATCGTGACCGTGGTGATCGCCGAGCCGCCGGTGCGCGCCGGCGGCAGCGCAGCCAGTCGCTCCGGCCTGCCGTAGAGCACGCCGATGCCGGTGGGGCCGAGCATCTTGTGCGCCGAGAACGCGGCGAAGTCGACGCCGAGGGCGTCGAGGTGCAGCGGCCGGTGCGGTGCGGAC
>CAYLMS010000451.1:0-1661 GCA_964384455.1 uncultured Microbacterium sp.
CTGTCGGCCCGGCAGCTCGCCGACTTCGGCTACAGCGAGTCGCCCGCACCGCCGCCGGAGCAGTATGTGCGCCGCAAGGATCCATGGGGTGGCGGCACGCTGGCGCTCGACCGCGGCATCGATCCCGGCTTCAACTACAATGTCGGCAAGGCGCACGTCGGCCAGGTCCGCGAGATCTCCGAGGCTTACGCGAAGACGCAGAACGAGTGGAAGCCGATCGAGGGCGGCGCCTATCGCGTCTACACGCCGGCCGACTATCCCGGCAACCCCGAGCTCACGCCGCGTCCGCTGCCCAGGCTCGCGCCGCCGGCGGCCGGTCAGGCCGAGATGATCGACGCGGTCAAGGCGGCGATCGGCGGCGACCAGGCGACGCTGACGACACCGGACGGCATGGCCGTCTCGATCGACGCGGAGATCTTCGGTGGCCACGTCCAGCCGCGCCGCGCGATCTGGCTGCCGGTGCTGCGCGACCTGGTCGAGGATCCGCAGGAGGTCTGGCTGATCTTCGAGCGCAACGAGGCGACCGGCCGGGTGGCGCTGCGGCGCCGGCACGTCACTCTCTACGACAGTCCCGATCCCGCGCGGCGGATGCTGATGATCTTCCAGGCATATCAGGGGCAGTTCGAGGCCTGGACATTCGTACCGGTCGACCGGCCCGGTTACTTCGAGCGGCGGCGCGCCGGCTTGCGCCTGTGGCCGCCCGGCAAGCCGTCGGCCTGAAATGCGACGGGCGCGGAGACCACCCGCGCCCTTACCCGACCGGGACGAGGCCGTGGCCGGCCACCCGTGTCTTCGTGCGGGCAATATAGGGCTGCCACAGGCCGTCAGGAAGACCCCTCGGAAATTCGCCCGCCACGCGCCGCAGCACCCTGGGACGCCCGAACCACCGTCCGGAGGCAGCGAGGAGCCGCTTAGGGCAATTATCGTGAATTAAACGGCATCTGGAGCGCCGGGCGAGGTGGCGACTGGCTGGCGCGCGCCGCCAGGGCCGCCGGGAACCCGACACGTGTCGGGCTTATGGCTCCCTCGAGGCGGCCATAGGGTCGCCGGAAATGGCCTCCCGGCGCAACACGATTCACACCCCAGAGAGCTTCGGCCCGGTCGCTGCGTACTTGGCGGCCGGGTCGGGGCAACCGCTCGAGTTGATGCTCGAGCGCATCGATGCCGAGTGCGCCAAGCATGCAGCGACCGGGCGGAGGGCGCTCCGCCTGGCCATCAACCGGGCCGAGGACCTGGGCGAGCTGGCCCTGTGCTTCGTCTCGCTGCCGGCCGAGGTGCCCGAATGGATCGAGCTGGTGCCGGCCGGCCGGTTTACCGGCGCCGACGGCCGCGCCTTCACGAACGACGATCCCCAGGCCTTCGTTGCAGCTTCCCAGACGCTGAAGCGCATCGCTGCGGGCTGGTGCATCGATCGCGATCACCAACTCCAGCTCGCCGCCAACGAGAAGGTCGGTGGCACCGCGCCGGCGAACGGCTGGATCACGGCGCTCGAGGTCCGCAACGGCGCGGTGTGGGGCAAGGTCGAATGGACCGACCTCGGCGCCGGCGCGATCGAGAAGAAGCACTATCGCGGCATCTCGCCGGTCTTCGCGGTCGACAAGAGCAACCGCGCGCTCGGCCTGGTCAGCGCCGCCCTCACGAACAATCCGAATCTCGATCTC
>CAYLMS010000452.1:0-1656 GCA_964384455.1 uncultured Microbacterium sp.
GAATGTGAGCGCGGACAGGTCGTCGTCGGGTCCGATCCGGTCGATCGGCGTGGCGCCCGGTTCGGTCGGCGGGCGGGTGTAGAGCGCCTCGATGTCGCTGAGCAGCACCAGCGCGTCCGCGCGGACTAGCTGTGCGACGAGCGCGGCGAGCCGGTCGTTGTCGCCGAATCGGATCTCGTGGGTGGCGACGGTGTCGTTCTCGTTGACGATCGGCAGGATGCGCAGCCCCAGCAGCCGTTCCATCGCGCGCTGCGCGTTGGAGCGGTGTACGGGGTTCTCGAGGTCGCCCGCGGTCAGCAGCACCTGCCCCGCGACGATCCCGAACCGGTCGAGACTGTCCTGGTAGCGGTAGATGAGCACGTTCTGGCCCACGGCGGCCGCGGCCTGCTGGGTGGCCAGGTCGCTCGGCCGGCTGTCCAGCTCGAGATACGGCATGCCGGTCGCGATGGCGCCGGACGAGACCAGCACCACCTGCACGCCGCGCCCGTGCGCCGCCGCGAGGGCGTCAACGATGGTGCCGATGCGGCCGGCGTTCTCGCCGCTGATCGACGACGAGCCCACCTTCACGACGATGCGGCGCGCGGCCGGCAGCTCGGCGCGCTCGTGCACCGTCACTCGTCGTCGTCCTCGTCGTCGATACGGATGCCGCGCGCTCGGCGCTCGGCGTCGAGCTCGGCCCGCGCCGCCGCCTTCGCGTCCATCAGGTCGTGGTACTGCTCGCGGCGCTGCGAGGTGGTGCGCCTGGTCGACTGGTCGATGCGCACATCGGTGCCTCGGGGGGAACCGATCAGCTCCGCCGCCGAGCTCAGCGCCGGATCCCAGTCGAACACCACGCCGCCGACGGCGCCGATCACCACGGTCGCGCCCGACACGGCGCCCTGGCGCAGCAGTTCGTCCTCGATGCCGAGCTTGTTCAAGCGGTCGGCGAGATAGCCGACGGCTTCGTCGTTCTGGAAGTCGGTCTGCGCGACCCACCGTTCCGGCTTCGCCCCGAGCACCCGATAGACCGGCCCGTAGGTACCGCCCTCGACCTGCACGACGAAGTCGCGCTCGGCGGCCTTCGGCCTGATCACGATCCGCGGCGCGGCGGCCTGCGCCGCCGCCGTCGCGGTGCGATGCTCGGCCACCAGCGCGGCCACCGCGAAGGTCAGCTCGCGCAGTCCCTGGTGGGTCACGGTCGAGATGTCGAACACCCGCAGCCCGCGCTCCTGCAGCGGCCCGCGCACGAGGTCGGCCAGTTCCGCAGCCTCGGGCACGTCCACCTTGTTGAGCGCCACCAGCTGCGGCCGATCCAGCAGCGGGGTCTGGCCCTCGGGCACCGGATAGGCGGCCAGCTCGGCGAGGATCACGTCGAGGTCGCTCAGCGGATCGCGCCCCGGCTCCAGGGTGGCGCAGTCGATCACGTGCACGAGCACGCTGCAGCGCTCCACGTGCCGCAAGAACTCCAACCCCAGCCCGCGCCCGGCGCTCGCGCCCTCGATGAGCCCAGGCACATCGGCGATGGTGAAGCGCACGTCGCCCGACTGCACGACCCCGAGATTCGGATGCAGCGTGGTGAACGGATAGTCGGCGATCTTGGGTCGCGCGGCCGACACCGCCGCGACGAGGCTCGACTTGCCCGCGGACGGGAAGCCGACCAGCGCCACGTCGGCGACG
>CAYLMS010000453.1:0-1651 GCA_964384455.1 uncultured Microbacterium sp.
GCCCCGTAAAACGTTATCTTTGACCCCGGATCCCTCCTGCCACAATCTCTTCGGACGGCACCCATGAAACATCGACCTTTCCTCGCCGCGGTCGCGATGGCCGCACTCGTCGGAGCCGCGATGGTCGCCCAGTCGGCGAAACCGACCGGCGCCAAAATGGCGGACGCCGCCAAGGCCTTCCTGTCCAGCTTACCCGCCGACAAGAAATCCGAGGCGAGCTTTGCCTTCGACGATGCTTCCCGGCTCAAGTGGTACTTCACACCGCAGCAAAACAAGGAAAAACAGCCGCTTCGCAAGGGCCTGCGCATGGAACACATGTCGGGCGAGCAGAAGGAAGCCGCCCTCGGTTTGCTCAAGACTGGTCTGAGCGTCAAGGGGTTCGAACAGGCCACCACCATCATGAGCCTGGAAGGACTGCTGAACGAACTGGAAGGAAAGGGTGGGGCCATCACCCGTAATCCCAGCTG
Source organism: uncultured Microbacterium sp. (assembly GCA_964384455.1). Taxonomy (GTDB): domain Bacteria; phylum Actinomycetota; class Actinomycetes; order Actinomycetales; family Microbacteriaceae; genus Microbacterium. The sequence continues at coordinate 468 of CAYLMS010000453.1, forward strand.
GTACTTCGTCAGCATCTACGGCACTCCCTCGAGCACAGGTAAATGGGGCTGGCGAATCGAGGGTCACCACCTCTCCGTCAATTTCACTGTCGACAAGGGGGAAGTTGTCGCGGTGAGCCCCATCGTGCTGGCGGCGAACCCGGCCATCGTGAAGGGTGGACCCCGTAACGGTCTACGAACCCTGCCGGAAATCGAGATCACGGCCAAGGAACTGATCGCCTCGCTGAACCAGGAGCAGGCCAAGGTTGCCCGGCAAGCGAAACAACTACCCGAGATACGGGAAGGCTTCGCCGACGCCGGTGTTGGCGACCCAATCGGCATCGCCGCGGGCAAGCTGACCGACGACCAGAAGAAGATGCTGTGGAAGGTCGTCGAAGCGTATGCGAATCGACTGCCCGCCGATCTGGCCACGCTCGAACTGCGTCGGGTCAAGGACGCCGGTCCGGACAAGATCCACTTTGCCTATTGCATCGAGGAGAACAAGCCCGGCAAGCCGTACACCTACCGTGTGCATGGTCCCAGTTTCGTGGTCGAGTTCCTGAATGTGCAGGGCGATTCGGCCAAGAATCCAGCCAACCACATTCACAGCGGCTGGCGGGCTCTGCCTTCGGATTTCGCTCTGAAGGCCAACTAACGACTGCAAATTGCAGCAAGTAAACCGTCGCTTCCTCAGCGGCGGTTTTTTGTGTTATGGCATGTCATTTTTTGTTTGATAGATCTATTGGCAAGAAATGAGGATTAACGAGGAATCAGTTCGTCTTCGGACAGTACCACGATTGACTTCAATCCGCTCGAATCGGTGGTCACCGCGACCGACTGGCCTTCGACCTTCAGGATGTGGAGCGAACTCCGTCGATCCAGCGGTAACGATCCCTCCAGCACAATGGAGGAGCCTGGTTCACCGGTGGCCTTTGGCTTTGATTTGCCCCAGAGAATCATGCCGGCACACAGAGCTAACACGACACCAGTCAGGATCAAAAGCTTGAGCAGCAGCGAGGTGGGATCGAAAGGCAGCGGGGCGGAAGGTGGCGTGTAGCCAAGATCGTTCGATTGAGCGAGTAGAGAAGGGGCAGTGGCGACCAGGGCGACGCCGATGAATGCCAGTCGTGTCATCCCTCACCCTTGACCGAACGCGGTGGTAGAAGCGATTTGATTCGTACAGCAAAATGCTCGTCCACAACCAC
>CAYLMS010000454.1:0-1648 GCA_964384455.1 uncultured Microbacterium sp.
CGGCGGCGGGGCCTCCGCCGAGGTGATGGCGGCGGGGCTCGACGTGATCCTCGGCGACCCGCAGGTCAAGAGCGTGTTCGTGAACGTGTTCGGCGGCATCACCGCATGCGACGCGGTCGCCCGCGGCATCGTCGGGGCGCTCGCCGAGCTCGGCGCGACCGCATCCAAGCCGCTCGTGGTGCGCCTGGACGGCAACCGCGTCGAGGAGGGCCGCGCGATCCTGCTGGATGCCGCGCACCCGCTGGTCACCCTGGCCGCCACCATGGACGAGGGCGCCGACAAGGCCGCCGCGCTCGCCGCCGCCTGACGTTAGGAACGAAAAGACATGTCGATCTTCCTCACCAAGGACTCCAAGGTCATCGTGCAGGGCATCACCGGCGGTGAAGGCACCAAGCACACCGCACTGATGCTCAAGGCGGGCACCCAGGTGGTCGGCGGGGTCAACGCCCGCAAGGCGGGCACCACGGTGCTGCACAAGGACGCGGAGGGCGCCGACGTCGAAGTGCCCGTGTTCGCGACGGTCGCCGAGGCGATGGCCGCGACCGGGGCGGATGTCTCGATCGCGTTCGTGCCCGCCGCCTTCACGAAGGACGCGATGATCGAGGCGATCGACGCCGAGATCCCGCTGCTCGTGGTGATCACCGAAGGAGTGCCCGTGGGCGACAGCGCGCAGGCATGGGCCTATGCGCAGTCGAAGGGAAACCGCACCCGCATCATCGGCCCGAACTGCCCAGGGATCATCACGCCCGGCGAAGCGCTGGTAGGGATCACCCCCGCGAACATCACGGGCAAGGGCCCGATCGGCCTGGTCTCCAAGTCGGGCACGCTCACGTACCAGATGATGTACGAGCTGCGCGACCTGGGCTTCTCCACCGCCATCGGCATCGGCGGCGATCCGGTGATCGGCACGACGCACATCGACGCGCTCGCCGCGTTCGAGGCCGACCCCGAGACCAAGGCGATCGTGATGATCGGCGAGATCGGCGGCGACGCAGAAGAACGTGCGGCCGACTACATCCGTGCGCACGTCACCAAACCCGTCGTCGGCTACGTCGCCGGCTTCACGGCGCCCGAGGGCAAGACGATGGGCCACGCCGGCGCGATCGTGTCGGGCTCGGCCGGCACCGCGCAGGCCAAGAAGGAGGCCCTCGAGGCCGCCGGGGTGCGGGTCGGCAAGACGCCGTCCGAGACCGCCGCGCTGATGCGCGAGATCATCGAAGCGCTCTAACCCTTCGACAGGCTCAGGGACCGCCCTTCGACAGGAACGCGAGCTCGCGCAGCGCGCGGTCGTACTGCGGTGCGCGGAAGTACTCGCTGTGGGTGCCGATGGCGACCATGTAGCCGGTCGTGTCGACCTCCTGCGCGAACCGATCCACGTGGTTGCCGAACGAGCCGTCGGCGCTGGCCGGCGCCGTGCTCATGGCGGGGAAGCCGAGATAGTCGGTGAGCCGCCACAGATTCACCCAGCGCACCGCCCACCCGGCCAGCAGCGTGCCGCGCAGCCGATCGGGCGCCGCCGGGGGCGTGGCAGGCGTTGCTCGCTGCGCATCGACGTCGGCCTGCCAGGGATCGCGCCGCAGCATCCCGGGCTCACGCGCGGGCCGCGTGCCGAGCGGCACGGGGCCGAACAGCTCGGGCAGCATCCGTC
>CAYLMS010000455.1:0-1645 GCA_964384455.1 uncultured Microbacterium sp.
GTGCGAGTCGTTCTGGTTCAGGATGCTGGCGGTGCCGTCGTCGACCGACAGGCTGGAGTCGCCGATCGGGCCGTCACTGGGGGCGCGCAGCGGGGTGATCATGAGCTTCAGCTCGCCGAACTGCAGCGGCACGCCCGCCTGGGTGTAGACGATGTTGTCGTAGCCGAGCTTTCGCAGGTCCTGTTCGAGGTCGTCGGTGGGATAGTCCGGCAGCAGCACGCGGATGCTCTTCGGCACCACTCGCGCCATCAGCGCCGGGTCGAAGTGGTCGCGGTGCCGATGCGAGATGTAGAGGAAGTCGGCGTTGCCGAAGCGCTCCCAGTCGAGCGCGCGGTTGTCGGGGAACGGGAACCACGCGCCGAAGAAGGTGGGCCCGACGACCGGGTCGCACAGGATGCTGCCGCCCGCCGTCTCAATGAACATCCCGGCGTGCCCGAGGCCTGTGATCCGCATGCGTCCTCCTGTGTGCGCCTCGAGTCTACGGCGCGGGCAGCGGGGAGCCCGAGGCGCTCGCCGGGTCTATCAGCGCGCGCGGGCGATGCCGCCAAGCACTCCGTGCACGAACGCCCCCGACTCGTCGGTCGAGAGCTCCTTCGCGAGTTCGACGGCCTCGTCGATCGCGACCGCGGCGGGCACCTCGTCGTTGTAGAGGATCTCCCACGCCCCGATGCGCAGCAGCGCGCGGTCGACGGCAGGCATCCTGGCCAGCGACCAGTCCTTCGCGAACGTGACGATCTGCTCGTCGATCTCGTCCTGGTTGTCGATCACGCCGTCGACGATCTCGCGGGCATACAGCCACGAGGCCTCGCGGGCGGGTTCGCCGGCGGCGCGCTTCGCCTCGGCGGCGAGCACGACGGCGATGTCGTCACCGCGCACGTCGGCCTGGAACAGGATGTCGAGCGCGCGCTTGCGCGCCTTGGTGCGGGCGCTCACCTAGTTGACGCGGCCGAGGTAGTCGCCGGTGCGGGTGTCGACCTTGACCTTGGTGCCCGTCTCGAGGAACAGCGGCACCTGAATCTCGAAGCCGGTCTCCACCGTCGCCGGCTTGGTACCGGCCGACGAGCGGTCGCCCTGCAGCCCCGGCTCGGTGTAGGTGATCTCGAGCACTACGGATGCCGGCAGGTCGACATACAGCGCATTGCCGTTGTTCAGCGCAATCGTGACCTGCTGGTTCTCGAGCAGGAAGTTCTTCGCGTCGCCCACCGTGGCGGCAGGCACGGTGAGCTGGTCGTAGTCGGCCACGTCCATGAACACGAAGCCGTCGCCGTCGTTGTACAGGAAGGTGTAGTCGCGGCGATCCACGTTCTCGATCTCGATCTTCGTGCCCGCGTTGTAGGTCTTGTCGACCACCTTGCCCGTGAGGATGTTCTTCAGCTTCGTGCGCACGAATGCGCCGCCCTTGCCCGGCTTGACGTGCTGGAACTCCACGACGCTCCAGAGCTGTCCGTCGATGTTGATCACGACGCCGTTGCGGATGTCTGCGGTGGATGCCATGGAAAGGGGGGTCCGTTCGAATCGGGGGCGCGGTTCGCCGCCCCTCGACAGGCTCGGGGACCGGTGCGCCGAGGATCGATTCTACCGTTACGGTGGGCCGTCAGCCGTCAGCCGTCAGCCGTCAGCCGTCAGCCGTCAGCCGTCAGCCGTC
>CAYLMS010000456.1:0-1644 GCA_964384455.1 uncultured Microbacterium sp.
AGATAGTTAACGTTAGCGAGACCTATGTGGTGATTTTCACGTTTACCCGGGCCAGAGTTCTGATAAAACTGTAGGTAAATATCGTTCCAAACATAGTCGAATTCTTGATAATCGACATCGTCCTCCTTAAAAGCCGCCTTCTTGATAATATTGGTTCCTACATTGTGACACCAAGCTACCTTAACTTTACCCTTATATTCATCCTTAACTTTAATCGGAGGAAGAACAAATCGCATATATGTGTATATAAGAAGATGGAACGAATTATTCACTGTGTAAACAACTTCGTCGCCATCCTGCGAACACTTGAGCGTCATGGGAATCGTAGTGTGCCAAGTGCACGGCAGAAAAACACGATAAAAATTGGAAATAATTTCCTGTTTAGGATCTTTGACTACATGAAATTCCTCCTGACTTTCAGTCAAAGACTCGAGATCTAATTTGGCAGCTTGAAGCGACATCTTTTTGACAGTAATTATTATTATTTAAGGCTATTTTAAAATTGGAGATCTTATACTCAAAATATAAATTTGATGATATATTTACTTAGAGCCGAGAAATTATAATATTATAAATAAATTTTATAATAGTCCTATTAAAATTATAAAAATGAATATTTTTTATTCCCTGTACGAGAGTGTCTAATATTAAAAATGATCAATAAATGACTTAAAGATTTCTTTTTTATAACAAAAATAATAGCCATGTCGTCTCCCCGTCGCAAGCGTTCTCCCGAAGAGAAGTATCAGGAAAAGCTCCAGTACCACGTTAAGCCGAAGGCTTTCAACGATCATATCAAGCTGATGGTTGGTTACTATCACGCTCTGAACACCATCGCCTCTGCTCTCACGGAGGCTGTCGCCAAGCAGGGCAAGGGTGCTTTCCTTCGCTTTACGGAGCAGCAGGGCGCCGCTGTCGTCTACCACGACATCAAGAAGTCCACGCTTCGTGAGTATCGCGGTGCTTTTGACAAGGCGCTGAAGGAGCTCAACAAGTACTTCCGCTTCTCGCTGAAGTCCGTTCGTGCCCCCGTCCGCCCGGAGAGCCTGCGCAGCACCTATGCCCCGGTTTATGTTGGTGAGTCGCTTGCTCAGTTCTTCTCGGCTGTTAACGGTTTCGGCCGTGTTAACCCGACTGACGGCAACAGCCCGTCTCTCATGGCTTCGCTGTCGGCTGCCCCGCAGCGCCTGTTCCTGCGCAACACGGTCGCCATGCTGTTCTACGCGTATTCTCGCGAGAACAACCTGTATGACCAGGCCAATGGTCAGTTCGTCACCCCTGATCAGCACATGATGGATTCGTTCACCCGTTTCTCCGCTGAGTTCTATCTGGGTCTCGGCATGAAGAAGAAGATCCCCATGGCTGAGGCTATTCAGCGTGGTCTGGTTCCGGCTGGTGGTGCGTCGACCTTCCAGATTCTTCAGAGCATTACTCAGGGTCGCACCAAGAAGGCCAAGGAGGGTAAGGCTCCGGAGGATATCTCCTTCAACCCTCAGAGGTTCTACTCCTTCTACTACCAGAGCATCGCCGCTCTGAACCACTTCTCGCACGATATGCTGGCTGCTGCTGGCATGGCTGCCCAGGCTGCCGCTACGGACAAGCCGGCTGCTGGTGGTGCTCTTAGCCCCATTCAGCAGGCCATGG
>CAYLMS010000457.1:0-1642 GCA_964384455.1 uncultured Microbacterium sp.
GAGAACCTGCACTCGTACGTGAACAACATCAACACGCACGAGGGCGGCACGCACGAGGAGGGCTTCCGGGCGGCACTCACGACCCTCGTGAACAAGTACGCCCGCGCGCAGAACCTGCTCAAGGAGAAGGACGACAACCTCTCGGGCGACGACGTGCGCGAGGGGCTCACCGCCGTGATCTCGGTGAAGCTCTCGGAGCCGCAGTTCGAGGGGCAGACCAAGACCAAGCTGGGCAACACCGAGGCGAAGGCGTTCGTGCAGAAGGTGGTCGGCGACCAGCTCGGCGACTGGTTCGAGCGCAACCCCGCGCAGGCCAAGCTCGTGGTGCGCAAGGCGATCGACGCGGCCACCGCACGGCTCGCCGCGCGGAAGGCGCGAGAGACCGCCCGGCGCAAGAGCGTGTTCGAGAGCGCGTCGATGCCCGACAAGCTCAAGGACTGCACCAGCAAAGACCCGTCGATCAGCGAGATCTTCCTCGTGGAGGGCGACTCGGCCGGCGGCTCGGCCGTGCAGGGCCGTGACCCGCACACGCAGGCGATCCTGGCGCTGCGCGGCAAGATCCTCAACGTCGAGCGGGCCCGGCTGGACCGGGCGCTGGGCAACAACGAGATCCAGGCGATGATCGCGGCGTTCGGCACCGGCATCGGCGAGGACTTCTCGGTCGACAAGGCCAGATATCACAAGATCGTGCTCATGGCCGACGCCGATGTCGACGGCCAGCACATCGCGACGCTGCTGCTCACGCTGCTGTTCCGCTACATGCGCGGACTCATCGAGGCGGGCTACGTCTACCTGGCCATGCCGCCGCTGTACCGGCTGAAGTGGTCGAACTCCGCCCACGAGTACGTCTACAGCGACGGCGAGCGCGACGCGCTGCTGGCCGACGGACTGGCGCACGGCAAGCGCATCCCGAAGGACAACGGCATCCAGCGCTACAAGGGCCTGGGCGAGATGAACGACAAGGAGCTGTGGGAGACGACGATGGATCCCGCCTCGCGCACGCTGCGCCAGGTGACCATCGACGACGCCGTGGCAGCCGACCTGGTGTTCACCACGCTGATGGGTGAAGACGTCGAGTCGCGCCGACAGTTCATCCAGAAGAACGCGAAAGACGTGCGCTTCCTCGACATCTGATCGCCCCGCAAGGCTGATCGACCGCTGACCGGGGTCCGGTCCTGGACGGAGACAACACACATGGCTGACGACGACACCACGGTGCAGGCATCCGGTCACAACCACGGCCACATCGAGCAGGTCGATCTCGAAGGCGAGATGCAGCGCAGCTATCTCGACTACGCAATGGCGGTCATCGTCGGGCGCGCCCTGCCCGATGTGCGCGACGGGCTCAAGCCCGTGCACCGCCGCGTGATCTACGCGATGTACGACGGCGGGTTCCGGCCCGACAAGTCGTTCTCGAAGTGCGCGCGCGTCGTCGGCGAGGTGATGGGTCAGTACCACCCGCACGGCGACTCCCCGATCTACGACACCCTCGTGCGACTCGTGCAGCCCTGGGCGCTGCGCTATCCGCTCGCGCTCGGTCAGGGCAACTTCGGCTCGCCCGGCAACATGGGCGCCGCCGCCCCGCGTTACACCGAGACCAAGATGGCTCCGCTCGCGCTCGAGATGGTGCGCGACATCGAAG
>CAYLMS010000458.1:0-1641 GCA_964384455.1 uncultured Microbacterium sp.
TGTAGTGTGTGTTCTTTGCTTTGAACTATCACTTCTCTCTTTCGCTCTCGTTTATCTTTGTTCGTTTTTTTCTCGCTTTTTCTATCTCGCTCCGTTTACTCATTCGTGTACTTCAATCTCGCTCTATAGCTATCACTGTCGCTGTCACTTGCACCCGGACCCCTACTTGCTCAACCTTCCTCGTAGGTATCTCCTTGCTGGAGTTGACAGAGTGCATCTACCCCAATGCTACCCTGGCGCCACTGCAGGCCATAATGGAGACAGCAGCTGGTTACGTACCGCGCTTGAGGTGAGATAGCTACTGCAGCGCGTTCTTCCTTTCGCTCTTCTCATGTTTGTCTCTTTCTTTTTAATGTCCTTGTTCCCCCAGTCCTGATGGTGAGGCAGGTCTCCCAAGGACTGGTCCCCCGAGCTGGTGGATTTGGTTCATTCGTGCCTGCAGACAGACCCCGGTATGACCCGTTCGCATGGCTTCGATCTCTGTTCTCATTTATGAATTACCGCGCCTCATTCACATCCCTCGTTCTCTACCGTATCTTCATCCATTATTTCTTTCTTGATCTGATCTTCAATGGTGCAGCTGCCCGCCCGACGGCCGCTCAGCTTCTGCAGCACAAATTTCTGCAAAAACATCGCGACACGGGACGCGCTGCTATTCTGGTGCGGCAAAATGTCTTCTTCGCTTGAACTGTTTCGTTGACCTTGTGGGTGTTGTGTTTCTACTTCGATTCAGTGTCCGTCAGCATCTCTGTGCAGGGTTGGGGCTGCTCATCGTCTTAATTGCACTTTGTGTCGCTCACATCTGCATTTGCAGGAAGGCCTACGAGAGCTACGCGCTCTGGAGGAGACCTCAGCGGAAGAAGACGAGGATGATGATGATGAAGAAGAGTAAGAATATCAATTGGTCCCTGGTTCGACTGAGTGTTTTTTGTATCTTGTTCTGACTGATTGAACTGCTCTCTTTGCAGGAGCGATAGCAGCGCCTTAGAGTCTGCCAGCAATCGGAAGGGTATGGTCTTTTGCGTGTCCGTTTTATCGTTTGTTGGTGCTAACGTCATGTTTCTTTTCTCTGGCTCTCTCTCCTTCTGTCGGCTCTTGAAGCCGATATCCTTATGTCACGGTTGGAACGTTTCTGATTTTCTTTCTTTCCCTTTGCAGAAAGCAACAGCGGACTGGCTGCCCCACTCTCACCCTCTCCTGCCTCTTCCTCGTCTGCTCCTACCGCACCTTCGCCTGCCCCGGCAAGTCCCCGTCCTGTCACTACCGTATACACCAACCTCTCCCCTGTCCCTGAGCCAGCACCTGTGGTCGACAACAGGGGCACGACGGTCTACCTCACCAGTCCTGTGCCTCCCTCTGCCTCACCCCCTGCTTCACCCCGTGCCGAAGCTCCTATTGTCAGCACACCTGCCGCTGCCCCCTTTTCTGCCATAGCTGCATTCTCGTCTACCTCTGCTACCACTTCTTCGGGGAGATCCGCCCTTTCCTCCTCTAATCCCTCCATTGCTTCTCCATCGTCTCCTCCTGCTGTTGCTACCGCAGCCGTGTACAAGCCGCCTCCTCCGCGTCCGAACCCCACGTCGGCGACAGCCGCTTCTGCCAAGGGCAGTTCGTTGCCGTTCAACTTTACTCGCTCTCAAG
>CAYLMS010000459.1:0-1639 GCA_964384455.1 uncultured Microbacterium sp.
AGCCGCGGCGGGAGCAGAAGACGGGCTGGCGCAGCACGGTGCAGCCGTAGCATTCGCCGCACACCGACTCCGACCAGCCGATCCGCTGACCGATCTCGAGCGGGCGGCCGATGGCGTCGCGGGCGTCGTCGCCGACGGCGATGACCTCACCGACCATCTCGTGGCCGAGCACCATGGGCAGCATGCCGGGGAACGACATCCGCCCTTCCCAGATCTCGATGTCGGTGCCGCACAGCGTGGTGCACACGATCCGCACCAGGGCCGCACCCGGCTCGATCTCGGTCGGCAGCGGGAGAGCCTGCAGCTCGAGTGCGGCGGAGTGCTGCACCAGGACGGCGGCGCGGGAGGATGCGGGAATCGTCATCGATCGGTACCTCTTCGTCGGATGTGGCGTCGTCGGGTGTTGTCGTCGCCGGGCGGACGTGGTTTAGTCTACATACGTTGACGGACCTGCGATAGTGATCGACCCGCGCAGGTGCGACCCGCGACAGGAGACATGCATGACCGGTGCCACGCCCGCCGCCGACCTGATTCTCACAGGCGGCGCCGTACTCGTCCTCGATGAGGCCGACACCCGTGCCACGGCGATCGCCGTGCGCGACGGCCGTATTCTCGCGGCGGGGTCGGATGCCGAGATCGATTCCTTCGCCGGACCGTCCACCGTTGTCGTCGACCTGGCCGGTCGGGCCGTGATGCCGGGCATCAACGACGCCCACCTGCACGCCTCGTGGCTCGGCGCCCTGTGGCCGCGCACCCTGTTCGGCGGCGCAGACGGCGCCCAGGCGCCCGGTGCGCTCGTCCATTCCGACGAGGAGCGGCGGGCGGCACTGCTGCACGCGGGCGACCTGCTCGCGTCACTCGGCATCACGAGCTACACCGAGCCCGGCATCGGGCCGGGGGAGGACGAAGGGCCGACCGGCAGCTTCGGCAGCTCGGTGCTGCGGCTCTACCGCGAACTCGACGCGGAGGGCCTTCTCCGGGCGCGAGTGACTCTGCTGCTGCTGTTCGGCCTGATCGACGGCCCGAGCCGGGTCGACGACCTGCTCGCCGGCATCCGCGACGCCGACACGGAGACGCCTCGCCCGGAGCGGTTCCGGATCGCCGGGGTCAAGGTCTTCGCCGACGGCATCCCGCCCATGCGCAACGCCTTCATCCACGGCCACTACCTCGACGGCTCGCACGGTGACCTGCTGCTCGACTGCGCCGACGAGGCGGTGCGAGAAGCGCACCTGAAGGACGTGGTGCGCGCAGGGCACCGTGCCGGACTCCAGGTGGCGGTGCACGCCACCGGCGACCGGGCGATCGACGCCGTGATCGATGCGGTGCGCGAGGCGCAGTCCGAGCAGCCGGCCGATCTGCGCCACTACGTCGTGCACGGCGACCTGCTCGCCGAGGCATCCGTCGCGCGGCTGGTCGAGGCGGGCATGGGTGTCACGCTGCAGGCGGGCATCGCCGATCTCACCCGTGACTGGCTGGGCGGCGCGCTCGAGGCAGACCGGGTCGCCGCGGCCTGGCCCGTGCAGTCGATGCTCGATGCCGGGGTGCCGCTGACCCTCAGCTCCGACGCCCCGGTGCTCGCGCCCGACTGGCGGGACGAGATCGCCGATGCCGACCGGCTGATGGGGGAGACGTGCGACCG
>CAYLMS010000460.1:0-1635 GCA_964384455.1 uncultured Microbacterium sp.
GGTGCAGGTCGACCCCGAGCTGCTGGCGCAGCTGCGCGCGGCCGGAGTCCAGCCGGGTGCGCACGGCGATTTCCGGTTCAGCGAGGGCTACGTGCTGGTGCAGATGGACGGCAGCGACGAGGCTCTGGAGCTTCCCGTCGAGGTCGCCTCGCACCTCTTCCTCGTCGACGATCAGGGCTGAACCCGGTGCCGCGACGGCGACATGGCACGCTTCTCATGCTCGCCGACGTGACAGGATCGTGACCTTCCGGTAACCTCGAAAAGTCCATTGGGCGTCAAGCCGGCCCGGGACAACCGCCCGGAACGCCCCTCAGGCTCGTCATCCGGCCGGTCAACGAATACGCCGACGAGCCGCCGAACACCCGCGCGGAGGGGCCGGAGGAACCGCTTGGCTGAACAGCTCGACTCCGTTGCCGACGACACCACGCCCTCGACGAGTCTGACCCGCAGGGCGAGACGAGCGCCTGCGCGACCGAGCGCGGCGCTGGTCGTGCGAGGCAGCGCGCTCGCCATGCGCGGCACCGCACTGGCCGTGCTGCGCCCGTTGCGCGCGCGCCGGCAGCCGGTGAACCTGCGACGGCCCGCGCGCATGGTGGGCACCTTCGCCATCGTCACCGGGCTGGTTGCCGCCGTGGCACTGCCCGCATACGCGGCATGGCAGCCCACCGAGCAGACGCAGACGCTGCAGCAGGTCGCCCAGAACAGCGCGCAGTCGATGGTGGTCACCTCCAAGGCCGGTGCCGCAGCCATCCAGCGCGACTCGTATTCGGCCACGACGCCGGATGAGATCGCCACCTCGAAGGCGCAGGCGGCGGCCGCCGCCCGGGCGAAGCAGCAGCAGAGCGTCGCGTCGGTGATCAACCTGAACCTTGTGGGACCGGGGACCGGTGCCATCCGTTGGCCGCTCGCCCACATCAACCACATCGGCGAGGGCTTCGGCGCCCGCGGCGGCCGGCACAAGGGCATCGACCTGATCGCCGACGGCGGCTCGCCCATCTTCGCGGCGACGTCGGGCGTGGTGCGGCTCTCAACCGAGAGCTACAGCACCTACGGCGTGTGCGTGATGATCGACACCGTGATCAACGGCATCAAGGTCACCACTCTCTACGCGCACATGCGCTACGGCAGCCGGATGGTGACCGAGGGTCAGACGGTCACCGTGGGTCAGCCGCTCGGACTCGTCGGCATGACGGGGCTCGCCACCGCGAACCACCTGCACTTCGAGGTGCATTACAACGACGTTCCGGTCGATCCGCTGGCCTGGCTGTACGCCAACGCCGGCTGAGCCGACACGCCGCCGCGGGCAGGCGCGTGCGGCCGCACCCAGTGCGCAGGGTCTACCCTGAAACCCGACGCTGAAGAAGCGAAGGGACGCCGATGGGCAGTGCACCGAGCATCCGCACCATGGATGAGCTCGGTCGCCATGTTCTGATGCATCGCTCGCACGGATGCCGCGGCCTCGCCGCGGCGCAGAGGCGCTGTCTGTAGACAGCGCCTTTTTCGTGCGCGCAGCCCGTCGCATCCGATCGTCGACCAGTCGAATACCGCGAAGCCGTCCCGGCGATTCGAGAGGACAACCGATGCGCACTCTGGTGCTGAACGCGGGCTACGAGCCCCTGGGTGTGGTGTCGTTCA
>CAYLMS010000461.1:0-1633 GCA_964384455.1 uncultured Microbacterium sp.
GCGGCAACGCCGAGTTCCTCGCCGTGCAGGAGATGAAGGCGAAGGGCCTCGACCCGGCCGAGACTCCGGAGGAGTACGAGGCGGAGTGGGATGCCGTCTACGAGGCCGTGCGCGAGCGCGTGGCGACCGAGGCCGCCAAGGTGGTCGAGACCGGCGGGCTCTACGTGCTCGGCACCGAGCGGCACGAGTCGCGCCGCATCGACAACCAGTTGCGCGGGCGCTCGGGCCGGCAGGGGGACCCCGGCGAGAGCCGCTTCTACCTGTCGCTGACCGACGATCTCATGCGGCTGTTCCAGTCGGGCGCCGCCGAGGCGATCCTCGCACGCACCAACTTCCCCGACGAGGTCGCCATCGAGTCGGGCATGGTCACCCGCGCCATCAAGAGCGCGCAGGCCCAGGTGGAGGGTCGCAACGCCGAGATCCGCAAGAACGTGCTCAAGTACGACGACGTGCTCAACCGGCAGCGCGAGGCGATCTACACCGACCGCAGGCACATCCTCGAAGGCGACGACATCGGCGACCGGGTCGGTCACTTCGTCGAGGATGCCATCACCGCGGTGATCGACGACCACACCGGCGCCGGGCACACCGAGAGCTGGGACTTCGACGCGCTGTGGACCGAGCTCAAGACCTTGTTCCCGGTGGGGGTGAGCATCGACGAGGTCGTCTCCGAGGCGGGCACGAAGGGCCGCATCACCACCGAGGGGCTCAAGCGCGAGCTGCTCTCGGACGCCACGATCGCCTACGGCAAGCGTGAGGAGCAGCTCGGCGCCGACGCGATGCGCGAACTGGAGCGCCGGGTGGTGCTGCAGGTGCTCGACCGGCGCTGGCGCGACCACCTGTACGAGATGGACTACCTCAAGGACGGCATCGGCCTGCGCGCGATGGCGCAGCGCGACCCGCTGGTGGAGTACCAGCGCGAGGGCTTCGCCATGTTCCAGGCGATGATGGGCCAGATCAAGGAGGAGTCGGTCGGGTTCCTCTACAACCTCGAGGTGGAGGTGCACCACGAGCACGCGGGCGAGACCGAGGTCGAGGCCAAGGGGCTCGGCGCCACGCCCGCGGTGACCGCGGGCCTGCAGTTCTCGGCGTCGAACGACGCGGGCGAGCTGGAGGTGCGCAACGACCGCGGCCAGGTGCAGCAGGGCGCGACCGACCGGATGCGGCAGGCCGCCGCCGTTGCCGCGGCCGCCGCCGAAGCGGAGCAGCCCGCCGCGCGCGGCGCGTTCGGCCAGCGCATCGACGACGCGGGGCCTGCGGCGACCGCGCAGGCCCCGGCGCAGAACCGCGCCCAGCGCCGCGCCTCGGGCAAGAAGCGGTAGCCCGGCCGCGCCGGCGATATGGTTGACCGGGTGAGCCCGCTGCGCCCCCTCGACCAGTCGTCCAAGCTGCGACACGTGCTGTACGAGATCCGCGGGCAGGCCCTCGTGGCCGCCGATCGGCTCGAGGCCGAGGGTCACACCGTGCTGAAGCTGAACACCGGCAACCCCGCGGTGTTCGGCTTCGAGGCGCCCTACCAGATCGTGCGCGACATGATCGCGGCGGTGCCGACCGCGCATGGCTACAGCGACAGCCGGGGCATCCTGGCCGCCCGGCGCGCCGTCGTGTACCGCTACGAGGAGGTGGCGGGGTT
>CAYLMS010000462.1:0-1618 GCA_964384455.1 uncultured Microbacterium sp.
GTCGGTCTCGACCGTGGCCGAGGCCAGCATCGCACTCGTCGAGGAGTCCGAGCTGAGCTCCCGCCGTGACGGCTGGGAGCCCCTTCCCCCGCGCTACACCCGTGGCGTTCTGGCCAAGTACTCCCAGCTCGTACGCTCCGCCGCTGTCGGCGCCGTCACGGGCTAGGCGGCCGTTTCAGAGATCCATCCGCTCGATTCGAGGACCCTCACCATGCCTGCCGATATCTCCCCGGCCGTGCCCCGACCGCCGGCCCGCTCCGCCTCCGCCCCCGTGCTGTCGGGGGCCGCCGCTGTGGTTCGTTCCCTCGAACTGCTCGGCGTCACCGACGTGTTCGGGCTGCCGGGCGGCGCCATCCTGCCCGTCTACGACCCGCTCATGGACACCTCGGACATCCGGCACATCCTGGTGCGGCACGAGCAGGGCGCGGGCCACGCCGCGGAAGGCTACGCGTCGGCGTCGGGGCGGGTGGGCGTCGCGATCGCCACCTCGGGGCCCGGTGCCACGAACCTCGTCACGGCGATCGGCGACGCCTACATGGACTCGGTGCCGATCGTGTGCATCACCGGACAGGTGTTCTCTACGCTGATGGGCACGGATGCCTTCCAGGAGGCCGACATCGTCGGCATCACGATGCCGATCACCAAGCACTCCTTCCTGGTCAAGCGGGCGGAGGAGATCCCGGGTGCGATCGCTGCGGCGTTCGAGATCGCCGCGACGGGCCGCCCGGGCCCCGTGCTCGTCGACATCACGAAGGACGCCCAGCAGGCCGAGGTGCCGTTCGTCTGGCCGCCGAAGATCGACCTGCCGGGGTACCGCCCGGTCACCAAGGCGCACGGCAAGCAGATCCAGGCGGCGGCCCAGCTGCTCGCCGAAGCGCGCAAGCCCGTGCTGTACGTGGGCGGGGGAGTCATCCGCTCACGGGCGTCGGCGGAACTGCTCGCCCTGGCCGAGAGCACGGGTGCGCCGGTGGTGACCACGCTGATGGCGCGCGGGGCGTTCCCCGACTCGCATCCGCAGCATCTGGGCATGCCGGGCATGCACGGCACGGTGCCCGCGGTGATCGCGTTGCAGGAGGCCGATCTGCTGGTCGCGCTCGGCTCGCGCTTCGACGACCGCGTCACCGGCAAGGCCGCGCTGTTCGCGCCGAACGCACAGGTGGTGCATGTCGACATCGACCCCGCCGAGATCTCCAAGATCCGCACGGCCGACGTGCCGATCGTCGGCGACCTCAAGGAGGTGCTGGTAGATCTGGCCGCCGCCTTCCACGGGGCGACCGACGGCACGCGCCCTGACCTCGCCGAATGGTGGTCGTTCCTCGACGGGCTGCGCGCCGAGTTCCCGCTCGGCTGGGCGCCCACCACCGACGGGCTGCTGGCGCCGCAGCAGGTGATCCAGCGCATCGGCGAGCTGACCGGGCCGGAGGCCGTGTACGCCGCCGGGGTGGGCCAGCATCAGATGTGGTCGGCGCAGTTCATCAAGTACGAACGCCCCAACTCGTGGCTGAACTCCGGCGGTGCGGGCACGATGGGCTACGCCGTGCCTGCGGCGATGGGCGCCAAGGTGGCCGAGCCGGATCGGGTCGTCTGGGCGATCGACGGCGACGGCTGCTTCCAGATG
>CAYLMS010000463.1:0-1610 GCA_964384455.1 uncultured Microbacterium sp.
CTGTACGACCTCATCGGCAACGTGTGGGAGTGGACGAGCGACTACTACACCCCGCGGCACGTGCCGCCCGGCACCGAGCCGGTGCCCCGCGGCGCGCGCACCGACCTGCTCGCCGCCGCGAGCGCAGAGCCCGGCATCCCGATGCCGCGGCGCGTGCTCAAGGGCGGGTCGCAGCTGTGCTCGCCCGACTACTGCCTGCGGTTCCGACCGGCGGCGCGGTCGCCGCAGGCGGAAGACAGCGGCATGAGCCACGTCGGCTTCCGCTGTGCGCGCGACGCCTGAGCGGCGAGCGCTCACTCGGGCAGCGGCTCGCCCCGGTACAGCGCCTCGAACGTGTCGAGCGTGCGGTCCATGTCGTGCACCTTCACGCCCTCGAGCGATGCCTGCTGCATGCGCAGCCGCTCCTCGGCGCTCTGCGTGAGCACCGCCGTCAGCTTCGCCGCGAGTGCGGCGACATCGCCCGGCGGGAACAGGTAGCCGTTCTCGCCGTCGTGCACGAGGTGCGGCAGGGCCACGGCATCCGCCGCCACGATCGGCAGTCCCGACGCCATCGCCTCCATCGTCGCGATCGACTGAAGTTCGGCGATCGACGCGATCACGAACGCGCTGGCGTGGCTCAGCAGCGAGCGCAGCTCGGCGTCGTCGGTATGCCCGTGGAAGCGCACCCGCTCGGCGAGTCCGAGCTGCGCGGTCAGCTGCTCCAGGTGGCGGCGCTGGTCGCCGTTGCCGACGATGTCGAAGGTGACGGCGAGGCTGCTGTCGAGCGTCGCCAGGGCGCGCAGCACGACGTCGATCTGCTTCTCGGTGGTCAGCCGGCCCACGAACACCAGCCGATGCGCGTCACGCGGGGTGAGATCGGCGGTGTAGTCCGACGCGCGGATGCCGCAGCTGATCGGGATCACGCCGGTGATGTCGATCGTCGCCTCGAGGAAGTCGGCGGCCTTGCGCGTGGGGGTGGTGACCGCGCGGGTCATGTCGAACGTGCGCTTCGCGTCGGCCCACGCGAACTTCACGAACACCTTGTCGAGCAACGGCGGCAATGTGGTGAAGTCGAGGATGTTCTCGGCCATCACGTGGTTGGTGGCGATGATCGGGATGCCGCGCTTGCGCGCCTCGCGCGCCAGGCCGCGCCCGATGATGATGTGCGACTGGATGTGCACGACATCCGGCTTCACCTGGTCGAGCACCCGACGCGCGTGGTGCTTGGCCATCCACGGCAGCACGAACGTGAGCCAGTCGTGCGGCTTCCACCGCCACGCCGCGAGGCGGTGCACCGTCATCGGCACACCCTCGATCGTCTCGGTGAAGGTGCCGTGATGGCGGTGTCCGGCGCTCGGCGCCATCACGTGCACGGTGTGGCCGCGGCGCACGAGCCCGGCCGCGAGCCGCTCGGCGAAGCGCGCGGCTCCGTTGACGTGCGGCAGGAACGTGTCGGCACCGATGACGACGGTCAGCGGACGCGGCGCTGACTCCGCCTGCTGCGGGTCGGTCGCGGGGAAAGTCACGGCGGGGATGCCTCTCTCGGCAGCGATCGGTGCGAGCTGCGCTCGGCCCCTCCACTGTACCGGGGAGCCCGCGGTGGGCCTCATCGCCCGTCCGCCCCTTCGGGG
>CAYLMS010000464.1:0-1609 GCA_964384455.1 uncultured Microbacterium sp.
TCTACATGCTGGCGCTCGATGCGGGACGGCCGGCTGCTCGTGGGCTGGGGGATGGCGACGAGCGTCTGGGGAGCCTTCCAGCAGCCGGCGAGCGCGCGCATCAGCTACCGCGCCGACGGGACGGCGAGCGTCAGCAGCGCCACGAGCGATATCGGGCCCGGCACCTACACGGTCATGACCATGATCGCCGCCGAGTTCCTGGGGCTTCGGCTCGACCAGGTGCAATTCGAGCTGGGCGACACGCGCCAGCCGCGCGCCCCGGCGCAAGGCGGCTCCTGGACGACGTCCAGCGTCGGCTCGGCGGTGCGTGGCGCCGCGCTTTCCATCACGGCCCGGCTGCTCGACGTTGCGAACCGGGATGCCGGCTCGCCGTTGCGTGACTTCAAGAGCGCGGACGTTGAGATGCTCGATGGCCGCCTGCAGCTGAAGAGCGATCCGTCGCGCGCGGTCGACATTGCTGAGATCATGCGCCGTACAGCCACGAACGAGATCACCGAGACCTTTGAGTCCAAGCCATCGGCTGAGCGGGAAAAGTTCGCATCACTTGCCCATGGAGCCCAGTTCGTCGAGGTCAAGGTCGATCCGGACCTTGGCACGGTCAGGGTCACTCGCGTGATCGAGATCACCGCCTGCGGCAAGATCCTCAACCCGCTCGCCTCCCACAGCCAGGAGATCGGTGGCGTGGTGTGGGGCATCGGCATGGCGCTCCAGGAAGCGACCGAGATCGATCATCGCTACGGCCGCATGATGACGGCAAGCCTGCAGCACTACCACGTGCCGGTGAATGCCGACATCCGCGGGATCGAAACCATCTTCGTCGAGGAGGACGATACCGTGGTGAACCCCCTGGGCGTGAAGGGCATGGGCGAGCTCGGCATGGTGGGGATTCCGGCGGCGATCGCCAATGCCATCTTCCACGCCACGGGCCGCCGCGTTCGCGACCTGCCGATAACGCCCGACAAGCTGTTGTAACGGCGGGAGCGGATCGGTGACGCGCAGGCGCGCGACAATAGACACGGGCGCGGGACCCGGCTGGCTTGCGACCCGTCGGACGTTGCTGGGGGCTGCGGCGTTCGGTTTGACGTTGCCTTACAGGGCGCTTGGTCAGGTGCAATGGGGAAGTGCTGGCATGAAAGTCGAGTTCTCCTTCAGCAATCAGGTGTTTACGGTGACGCTTTACGACAAACCCTCGTCGCGCGATTTTGCGTCGATGCTGCCGCTTGAGCTGAAGATCTCCGACTTCTCGAACAACGAGAAGATCGCCCATCTCCCGCGGAAGCTCACCACGGAAGGCAACTCGCCCTACACCGAAGCCGGCCCGGGCGACGTCTGTTACTACATCCCCTGGGGCAATCTCGCCTTCTTCTACGCGGGCTATTCGCCGTCGCGCGACCTGGTCCGCCTCGGCCGTCCCAATGCCTCCGCAAGATCCATAATTTTATTAGGGTTTCTATCACCGCGATGTAGGAGTCAAGTGGATCCTTAGGATTTAGCGAGAAGGTGTCAGGAAGTGTGCAACGTTGGCACCGGGTCAACTGCTCGCGGAGGTGACCTGCGACGTCATTTCCTGAGAGCGTGGCGAAGTTGCGGTTGTGTCGGTTGAAGCGTG
>CAYLMS010000465.1:0-1600 GCA_964384455.1 uncultured Microbacterium sp.
GCGGCGGCTGGGCGCACTACGTCGGCCAGGAGAAGGTGCGCCCCATCACCGGGTACAGCCAGTACGCGGCGGCGCTGGACTGGAACCGCCCGCCCCGGCAGGCCATCGGCACCGCGTTCTGGTACCTCGCCACCGATCAGTGGCGCTACGACGGGCTGCCGGCCGACCAGTTGGCCTCGCCGCTCGCGCGCGGAGCCTTCGAGGGCCGCACCACCGCGGACTGCCTGGTCGAATCCGTCAAGCGCGGCTGGATGCCGAGTTACCCGACGTTCTCGCGCAACCCGCTCGACTTGTGCGACGAGGCTGAGGCTGCGGGCAAGGAGCCCGCCCAGCACGTCGTGGATTCGCTGAACGACGGCTCGCTGCACTACGCCTGCGAAGACCCCGACGCCCCCGAGAACTTCCCGCGAATCGTCACGATCTGGCGCGCCAACGTGCTGGGCTCGTCGGGCAAGGGCAACGAGTACTTCCTCAAGCACCTGCTCGGCACCGACTCGGCGGTGCGCGCGAGCGAGACCGCACCGGGCGCTCGGCCCCGTGACATCCGCTGGCGCGACGACGCCCCCGTCGGCAAGCTCGACCTGCTGGTCACCAGCGACTTCCGGATGACGTCGACCACCCTGTTCAGCGACGTCGTGCTGCCTACGGCCACCTGGTACGAGAAGTACGACCTGTCCTCCACCGACATGCACCCGTTCGTGCACTCGTTCTCGCCGGCGATCGACCCGCCATGGCAGACCCGCACCGACTTCGAGACGTTCAAGGTGATCGCCGAGAAGTTCAGCGAACTCTCCCGCACCCACCTCGGCGTGCGCCGCGACATCGTCGCCTCGCCGCTGCAGCACGACACCCCGGATGTCATGGCCACCCCGCACGGCCGCGTGAAGGACCTGCCGCTGCAGCCCGGGGTCACGATGGCCAAGCTCATCGTGGTGGAGCGCGACTACCCGGCGCTGGCCGCCAAGTGGAACTCGCTCGGCCCGCTGGCCACGAAGCTCGGGATGACCACGAAGGGCGTCACATTCCACCCTGAGCCCGAGGTGGATCGGCTGGGCCACCAGAACGGCCTGGTCGAGTCCGGGCCGACGGCGGGCGCGGTGCGGCTCGACACCGACCGACGCGTGTGCGAGATGATCCTCGCGCTGTCGGGCACCACGAACGGACGCCTCGCGGTGCAGGGCTTCAAGCAGCTCGAACAGCGCACCGGGCAGAAGATGGCGTTCCTCGCCGAGGAGCACGAGGGCACCCATCTCACCTTCCACGACGTGCAGGTGCAGCCGCGCAGCGTGATCACCTCGCCGGAATGGTCGGGTTCGGAGCACGGCGGCCGTCGCTACACCGCGTTCGCCGTGAACGTCGAACAGCTCAAGCCGTGGCACACGCTCACCGGCCGGCAGCACTTCTTCCTCGACCACGACTGGATGGAGGAGCTCGGCGAGAACCTGCCCGTCTACCGCCCGCCGCTCGACATGGCGCGCCTGTTCGGCGACGAGCGCCCGGGCGACGTGCGCCGGGTGGCCGGTCCCGGCGCCGACGGGCAGACCGAGGTGGCGGTGCGCTATCTCACCCCGCACTCCAAGTGGTCGATCCACTCCGAATA
>CAYLMS010000466.1:0-1599 GCA_964384455.1 uncultured Microbacterium sp.
CTCGCGGGTGCCACGGTGACGTCGTAGTGGTCGGCGACCACCTGCATCACGCTGGCGTAGTCGCGGCGGCGGCGCACGAGCGAATACGACACGATGCTCATCAGCATCCCGAGCGCGATGCCGAGGAACAGCACACCCACGAACGCCTGGATCGGCAGCGGCCCGCCGAGCACCAGGATCGCGGCGAAGAACATCCCCAGCAACAGACCGTTCACCGCGCCCGCCCGCGCGGCCGTGGCATAGCCGAGCTTGCCGGTGACGCGCTCGACCGAGCGCAGGCCGATGCCGACGATGGCGATATCGCGGGCCGGCACCTCTGCGGCGATGAGCTGCGACACCGCCTTCTGCGCCGCCTCGTAGTCGGGGAAGCGTGCGACGGTGTCGCCGATCGGGCCACCGCGACCGCGGGCCATTCCCGGCATGCTCATGCACCCAGTCTCCCACGGGACACCGAGGCCCGCCGCGCCCTGGCACTACGCTGGCTCTGTGAGCACGCAGCGGGTCTTCGTCGCGCGCTTGACGGGGTGCGCCGTGTTCGACCCCGCTGGCGATCGGCTGGGCAAGGTGCGTGACGTGGTCGTGGTGTTCCGCAAGGACGACCCGCCGCGGGTGGTGGGCCTGGTCTGCGAGATCCCGGGCCGGCGGCACGTGTTCCTGTCCATCGGCCGGGTCACCTCGATCGCCACCGGGCAGGTGATCACGACCGGCCTGATCAATGTGCGCCGCTTCCAGCAGCGCGGCGGCGAGGTGCGCATCCTCGCCGAGGTGATCGGCCGACGCGTGCACTTCACCGACGGCTCGGGCGAGGCCCAGATCGAGGACGTCGCCATCGAGCGCAACCGGCTCGGCGAATGGGATGTCGGCCAGCTGTTCGTACGCCGGCCGCGCACGAGCGGGTCGCCGTTCGCCAAGGGTCCGACGACATTCGTCACCTGGTCGCAGGTGCGCGAATCCGTGGCGCCCGGGCAGGCGCAGTCGGCCGAGCAGCTGGTCGCCAGCTACTCCGAGCTCAAGCCGGCGGACCTCGCCAACACACTGTTGGATCTGCCCGAGGAGCGGCTGCTGGAGGTCGCCGAGGAGCTGCCTGACGATCGGCTCGCCGACGCGCTCGAGGAGATGCCCGAAGACGAGCAGGTGCACATCCTCGAGGCGCTGGGCGACGAACGCGCCGCCGACATCCTCGACGCGATGGAGCCCGACGACGCCGCCGATGTGCTCGCGCAGCTGCCCGAGGACCAGCGCGAAGAGCTGCTGGAGCTGATGGAGCCCGAGGAGGCGGAAGACGTGCGGGCCCTGTTGAAGTACGGCCCCGACACCGCCGGCGGGCTGATGACGCCCGAGCCGATCGTGCTGTCGGCCGATGCGACCGTCGCCGAGGCGCTGGCGCTGATCCGCCGGCACGAGCTGCACCCCGCCCTCGCGGCCGCCGTGTTCGTCACCCTCCCCCCGTACGAGACGCCCACCGGACGACTGCTCGGCACGGTGCACTTCCAGCGGATGCTGCGCTATCCGCCGCACGAGCGGCTGGGCGCGATCATCGACGACAGCGCTGACGCGGTGCCCGCGACGGCGTCGGCCGCCGAGGTGGCCCGGCTGCTG
>CAYLMS010000467.1:0-1591 GCA_964384455.1 uncultured Microbacterium sp.
ACTACTATGTGGCCGATATGTCCGCGAACCCAAATTTCGTGATGACTGTGCCGAACGCCAGTCCGGGCATGTGGTACATTGGCATCTACGGGTTCATTGGCTGCTCCTTCCAGCTGCAGGCCGTCGCTTCCGGTATCATTCTGAAAGGCTCTGCCGTTGGTCTGTATTGATCGATCTCTTTGTAGGTTGCCCCAACGGATGCTCCGGTCACGGTATGTGCCAGCAAGGCTTCACTTGCCAGTGTACCTCCGGTTACACTGGCACCGACTGCAGCGTCCCTGTCACCGTCGCATACGCGGGCCAGAACTACAACGGCAACGTGTTGACGTCTCAGTGGGCCTATTTCTCGTATTCCGCAAGCGCCGGCTCGCAGCTGCTGTTTGAGGTTACTCAGAACAACGGTGTGTTCAACGGCGACTGCGACCTCTACATTGGCTTCCAGCGCATCCCGACGTTGCTGAACTTCTCTTACGCCAATGCAACCACCGCCAGCTACACTTCCATCGTCGTGCCCAACACCCACTCTGCTGGCATCTTCTACGCCGGCATCTATGGCTTCAGCGCCTGCTCGTACCTCTTCAAGATCACTGCCAGCAGCAGCGCCTGCGCCTACAGCTGCACGAACCGCGGCACGTGTCTGAACGGTGTTTGCAGCTGCCCGTCGCCCTACAACGGCACCTTCTGCGAGAACATGATTGCGCCACTGCAGCCCTACGTCCCTGCCACCGGCTTTGTCAGCACTGGGGCCTTCAACCGCTACACGTTCACCCTGAACACGCAGAGCCCGGCGGTGCTGCAGGTAGTGCAGACGAGCGGTGTGGGCGATTCGGATATCTACGTGCGCGCCAACGGGCCTGCCACCCTTACCAACTATGATTACGCTAACACCAGTGTCCAGCCGGTACGTCAACACCTCCTGGTTGGCTTAATTCTGGACTCATGCTGACGTGCAGGCCTACAACCTTTACATCCCGAACCCCAGCTCGATCACCTGGTACGTGTCCGTGTACGGCTACTCAGGCAGCGTCAGCTACACCATTGTGCTCAACGCCACCACTGGCTGCAACTGCGGCCCTAACGGCAGCTGCTCCTCCGTTCCCGGCGTGTGCCAGTGCAATCCTGGCTGGGCCGGTGGCACTTGCAGCCGACCCGTGACGCAGCTGTCCTCAGGAACCCCTACCAGTAACGGCAACGTTACCGCCCGCAACTGGTCGTACTACAGCTTCGTCTTGCCCGCGAGCAGCAGCCTGGCCGTGGTGACGCTGCAGGAGCCTGTCACCCCTGGCTACCTGGGCCTCTACCTGAACCTCGAGGACGTTCCATCGCTGCTCTCCTACCAGTACGTGAACGCCACCAGCGGCCAACGCGTCCATCAGATCACCATTCAGGCCTCGTACTCTCACTCCGACACCACCTATTACGTCGGCGTGTACGGCGGCAACTACTCCCCCACCGGCCTGTCTATCCCATTCCAGCTTGTCGCTTGGGTCGCCCCGTTCTGAGAGCTCCACGGAGGTCTCTTCCATTCTTCCACTATATTTTTAATGGCAACTCCACTTTACACAAAGTTATAAGGACTCAGCCAAAGGAC
>CAYLMS010000468.1:0-1582 GCA_964384455.1 uncultured Microbacterium sp.
ACGGTCTGCGCCTGCTCCGGGTGCGGGAACTCCCACGGCGAGCCCATCGCCAGCCACGCGTCGGCGCGCTCGACCTGCTCGCCGCCCTCGAAGGTCTGCCGGAAGATGCCGTATTCGTAGCGGATGCCGTAGCCGGTGCTCGGCACGCTCAAGGTGGCGAGCGAATCGATGAAGCACGCCGCGAGCCGGCCGAGCCCGCCGTTGCCGAGCCCCGGCTCGACCTCCTGCTCGCGCAGCTCGTCGAGGTCGATGCCGCACGCGGCCAGCGCCTGCTCGGCGATGTCGGTGAGGCCCGTCGCGAGCAGGTTGTTGTCGAGCTGGCGGCCGAGCAGGTATTCGGCGGAGAGGTAGCACACGCCCTTCGCCTGCTGTTCGCGCTGGCGCCGCTGATCCTCGAGCCAGCGCGAGACCAGGTAGTCGCGCACGGTGTACGCCAGCGCGAGGTAGCGGTCGTTCATGCTCGAGCTGGACAGCGCGACGCCGCGGTCGCAGTTGAGGTTCACCAGGAACTCCCGCACGAACGCGTCGACGGTCACCGCAGGGCCTGCGACCGGCGCGAGAGCGAGCGGATGCGTCGCACCGAGCGGATGCGGGACGGCCGGGGAGTCGGGGGCGGTGCTGTCGGGCATGTCTACGACGTTATCGTGGACGGGTGAAGCCCTTCGTCCTGCTCGCCACCCGGGCCGAGGACGGGCCCGCCGACGAGGAGTACGCACTGTTCCTGCGCCACGCCGGGCTCGCCGAGCACGAGCTGCTGAGGGTGCGGCTGGAGGCGGGACCGATGCCCGCGCTCGACCTCGATGCACTGTCGGGCGTGTTCGTCGGCGGCGGGCCGTTCAACGCCTCCGACCCACCCGAGCGCAAGTCGGCCGTGCAGCACCGCGTCGAGGCGGAGTTCGCTGCGCTGCTCGACGAGATCGTCGCGCGGGATGCGCCGTTCCTCGGCGCCTGCTACGGCATCGGCACCCTCGGCGCGCATCAGGGCGCGGTGATCGACCGCACGCATTCCGAGCCGATCAGCGTGGCCGACATCGCGCTCACATATGCCGGGCGCGCCGACCCGCTGCTGGCCGGGATGCCGCACGCCTTCGGTGCGTTCGTCGGGCACAAGGAGGCGATCAGCGCGCTGCCGCCGCACGCGGTGCTGCTGGCATCCTCGGCGGATGCTCCGGTGCAGATGTTCCGCGTGGGTCAGAACGTGTACGCCACCCAGTTCCACCCCGAGCTCGACGTCGACGGCATCACCACCCGCATCCACGCGTACGCCGACCACGGGTACTTCGCCCCGCACGAATTGGCCGACACTCTCGCCGCCGTGCGCCGCGTGCCGGTGACCGCACCGGCGCGCATCCTGCGCACCTTCGTGGCGCGCTACGCGCGGTAGCGGGCGTCTTTGCGAAGACCTCAGCCAGTCCTGAGGCAGACCCGAGCCGCCGCTTGGGGCGCTCTCGTATGCTCGCTAGCGAGGGGTGGGAGCCGCTCGGGGAACGGGGCGGACGCCCCGGATTGGGGGGTGGAGATGAGGGGACTCGCGCAGACGCTGGTGCTCCTCGCGGATGAGGGTGAAGACGTCCACAGCGCT
>CAYLMS010000469.1:0-1579 GCA_964384455.1 uncultured Microbacterium sp.
TTCTGGATGCTGCCATGCCGGGTAAGCACACAGGGGCGAGAGCAGAGTACCTCCAGGCCGCGCATGGAGGGCACCCCGGGAGCGGCGAAGCCATAGTAGAGGTCACCTATAAGAGAAAAGGAGGAGGTGGGCGGTGCGGCGGCGGGCACGGCAGCGGCTTCTGCGCGTTCGTGCAGGGTCAGGTCCTCCAGCGTGCGCACCGAGGGCGGCAGCCGCCGGCCACTGCCGAAGGAGAGCAGCATTCCCGCGGGGCTGAAGCTGGCGCCGGAGAGGCGCGGACACGGGATGTTCTCGGGCAGGGCGGGGGCGGCCGCCGACAGCTGCGGGGCCTGCTGCTGCAGGAAGGAGGCGATTCGACCTGCCGCTGCCAGCAAGGCCGGCCGGCGGTTCTCCAAGCAGCTCATGGCGAGCGCTCGCAGGCTCTGACGCAAGGCCGCCAGCGGCGCGGGGCCGAGGCCGCCGCTAGAGAGGAGCTCGAAGGCGGCGGGGGCCTCCCGCGGGTACGCCAGGGGCAGCAGACAACGCACGCGCGCCCAGCCGTCGCCCGCGCGGCCCACGAGCACACAGCTGCGATCCGCCCCGGCCGCCCGCTCGAGCGCCATTCCCGGAGGCAGGGCCGCCTCCAGGTCGCCGAGCTCCTGCATGAGCCCCAGGTAGAGCGAGCTGGGGGGCTCCGCTGCGACAACAGCCGGTGGGGGCGGGGCCTCGACGCCTGCCGCCTCCTTGCCACCGTCGACATCATGGCAGAGCACACGAATCGGAGGGGTGAGCGCCCAGAGACGGAGGGTGAGGTCGCGCCCGACCGAGAGCAGCTGCTGGCGGCCGCGCCACGCCGCCGCGCGCACGGCCTCCGCGTGTCCGACGAAGGCGTGGCCGCTGCCGCTGGCCGCCCCGCTGCCGTCCAGGGCCCACAGCCGCAGGGCCAGGTCTCCCTTGGCCGCGAATGTCAGCAGGGCGTTGCCGAAGGGCGCGTAGGCGACACGCTGGACGGGTGCGAGGGTCTGCACGGCCCCGGCTTGGACCCCGCTCTTGCCGCTTACGTTCCACACCTGACAAAGGAGTCAGGAGACGGAGCGAAACGGGACAAACACGGCTGTAGTACCTTGACCTTGGTCTCGGAGCTACATGTGGCGAGCTCGTACTCGCGCGTGGGGCACCAGTCCAGCGAGGCCAGAGGGGCCACGTGCGCCCGGAAGCCGCAGACAGGGTCCGACGGCCTGCGCAGATCCCAGAGCCGCAGATCAGACGCGTGCGCCGCAGCCAACAGGCCGCTCTGCAGAGGATTCCAGCGTACCGCCCCGGCCGCTGCCCCGTGGGAGGTCAGCGCGCGCAGGGCCGACGCCTTGCCGGCAGCACGCATATCCCACAGCACAACCTGGCCGTCCAGTGAGGCAGTAGCGAGTTGCGAGGGATCAAACGGGTTCCACGACAGCTGTCCACACCATTAGAGGACGCCACGGCAACGGAAAAGCATACATCTATCACAGGACGGGAGTGGCCTCGCAGAGTGCAGGCGAGGGCCGCTCTGCTGTCCTCTATCGTCCACACGAGCGCGTCTGCATTCGCCACCGAAGCCACG
>CAYLMS010000470.1:0-1579 GCA_964384455.1 uncultured Microbacterium sp.
ATCCATGGCTCTTGTTTCCTCTGGTGTGTCCATGTGTAAGGGGCTTGTTTAGACGTTTTCCTTCTGTCCACCTTCTTTATCATGGCTCTCTATTGCTCTGGGCTGTGTCAGTAGCTTCGTTCTTTCTCCATCTGTGGCGCTCACGGCCGAGACTCATGTTCTGTCCCTTGTTCAGTCGTGCAGCTTCTCCGATCGGCCTCTCTGGCAAGCACTTGCTGGGCCTGCTCGTGCCAGGTCACCGCAGTGGCGGCGCGGGCGGAGGCGGCAGCAGTGGCAACACCAGCCCCGAGAGCCTCTCGCCAGGCAAGGGAGCAGCCGAGAAGGACAAGAAGGAGAAGAAAGAAAAGAAGGACAAGGAGAAGAAGGAGAAAGATGACAAGAAGGAAAAGGAGAAGAAAGAGAAGGACAGGCGAATCTCGCGGGAGAACAGCGCTACGCCGTTGTCGCCGAGAGATAAGGGATCTGCCTAACCTAGCAGTTGTATATTTTTAGTGCTTTCGCATTTTTCTTCTTCCCTCTTTCTCTTCCTTTCTGTGGCGCATGCTCGTGTCTTCTTCGTGCGATGTGCTTGTGTAACAGTAGCGAAACAACATTATATTCGTACAGTTTTGCGGCGGCAGCCACTCATGATCTTCGAGACTTGGCGGACGGAGATGGCGACCTCCGCTTCGGCGAACGGTCCCGCTTGCGGTCAGGTGACCTACGAGAGGAGGAGGAAGCAGGGTGACGTGAAGGCGAAGGAGACCGGCGGCCAGAGTCCTTATGAGAAGCATGCGTAGATGTTCTTCCCGGGGGTGAGCGAGAGCGACCGCGCGGGGCAGGTGAGCGAGAACGACCGCGCCGCTCGCCCTTGTCCTTCCTGGCAGGCGAGGGAGAACGTCGATGCGGAGGCGAAGGGGAGCGGCGCCGAGGTGATCTGCTACGCCGCTCGCGCTTGTCCTTGCTGGACTTCTTCTTCTTGTCTTTCTTCTCCTTCTCCTTCTTGCGCTTCTTCTCCTTCTTCAGGCGCTTCTTCTCTTCCAACATTGCTAAAATATTCTTCATCTCCTCCACTCGCAGCAGCTTCTCTGCCTTCTCGATGATACGTGCGTCGGTCTGGTCGCGCACGAATGCCATCACGGGGTCCTCCACCGCCTTGTGAAAGCTCTCGCTCTTCTCGCTGCCGCTCTGTGCCAGCTTGCACTCGCGATCACCGGTGCGATGGCCGTAGTTGCCACAGCGCCAGCCTGTATCTTATGCATCAGGCCAGAACCATGTCAGCGAAGCAGCTGTGCATACACTTCATCGTCTTGACCTCCTTCCCAAGGGGCATCCTGAGCAGCAGTGTCAGCAGACAATTGTACCCGAGCAGCTGCACTACCATAGTCCCTTCTGAGGTGCATTCTTCAAAAAGTCTATCACGGCTTGGTTCTCTGCAAGAGTAAAATCTTGAGCGAGAGGTCTCTCAAGATCCACGTAGGCCAGGGTCCTTACCTGGCGTCACAGGAATGCCGTCTGCTGGACCTGCGGGCGGTTTCGGAGGACCTCTCTCGCGCTGTCGCCGGCGCCCCTAGCATGAAGAAACCCCTTTCAGCAAGAA
>CAYLMS010000471.1:0-1576 GCA_964384455.1 uncultured Microbacterium sp.
AAGTGGCCGAGCACGACCACGCGATCGCCGAGCGTGCGCTTCGCGGCGCGGATGCGGTCGTGCAGTTCGGCCTCGCCGGCCTCGCGGTACGCGGCGGGCAGCTCGCCCTGCCTGGGCGCGCCCACCGGGATGACGTCACCCATCGAGGAGCCGGGGCCGTAGCCCGGGCGGCTGTCGAACTCCCACGGTCCGGCGGCCAGGTCGGTCGCGCAGGTGCTCTCCTGGCTGACCCCCGCGACGATCGCCTGGATCGCATGATCGACGCTCGCATCGATGGGCGCGGGCTGCAGGGTGGGAATCGCGGTGGACACGGCGTGCTCCTCGGTCTTCAGTTGCGGACGCCGAGCGGGCCGCGGTCGGCGAGCTCGACATCCCGGTTGTAGCGGTACAGCCGCGCGGGCCGGTGGCTGCCCGTGCGGAAGTCGTCGGTGGGGATCAGGGTGGCGGAGCTGTCTACCTGCCTGCGGAAGTTCGCGGGGTCCAGGCGCCGACCGAGGATCGACTCGTACACCTCGCGCAGGTCGGCGAGGGTGAACGCGTCGGGCAGCAGACCGTGCGCGATGCGGCTGTAGCCGACCTTGTTGCGCAGGCGCCACAGCGCGTAGTCCACGATCTGGCCGTGGTCGAACGCCAGTGCGGGCAGCGCGGCGGCATCGACCCAGCGCACGTTCTCCCGCTCGGTCACGGCGGCCGGAGCGTCGCGCACGAGCGCCCAGTAGACGATCGACACGACCCGGCTCGGCGCCCGGTCCACGGCGCCGAACGCGTACAGCTGCTCGAGGAAGCTCGGGGCGAGGCCCGTGGTGGCGGCGAGGGTGCGCCGGGCGGCGGCATCCAGGCTTTCTGCGCTGTCGAGCCAGCCGCCGGGCAGTGCCCAGTCGCCCTGGAACGGGGCGCGGGTGCGCCGCACCAGTGGCAGCACCACCGCGGGCCGTTCGTTGCCGGGATCGCGGCGCAGGCTGAAGATCACCGTCGACACGGCGACGCGCGTGCCGTCGTCGGCGGATGCCGAGCGCTGAGGGAGTGCAGATGTTCGTGTCATGTTGACTCTAACTAGTCATCCATCTTAGAGTCATCGCGACCCGAACACAAACCACCGCGCGTCCCACTTTCTTGGCTTCGTGTCCCACTTTCTCGGGATCAGGAGCACCTGAGTCCGAGAAAGTGGGACACGCAGGTGGGTGCGGGATCAGAGCGGCGCGGATGCCGTGACCTCCCAGGGTCGAGTCGTACCCTGGCCGTCGGGAGGCAGCGTGCTCGTCGATGTCATCGTCGTCTCGATCCTGGTGGTCGCGGTCGCGGCCGGGCTCGCGCGCGGCTTCTTCGCGAGTGTCGGTACGCTGCTCGGCCTGGTGGCGGGCGGCGTCGGCGCATACTGGCTCGCGCCGTTCGCCGTCGGCCTCGTCCCCGCTGCGCAGTGGCGCGGTATCGCCGTGATCGGCAGCACGCTGCTGCTGCTCGGCTTCGGTGCCGCGCTCGGCTCGGCGCTCGGCGGCCTCGTGCGCCGAGGCGTGGACCGCACCCCGCTGCCCGCGGTGGAGCGGATCCCCGGCGGGGGGGCTGGCCCGCTGATCCC
>CAYLMS010000472.1:0-1576 GCA_964384455.1 uncultured Microbacterium sp.
ATAGTTCTATTTCTATCTTGAGGAGGGTTGGCCGAAGCTCTCGCTGCGCTTCGACGTCTTCGACGAGGATCTTGCCAGTAGCAATGACTTCATCGGCGGCTCGGAGCTGCTGCTGGGCCTGCTCCCTACCGGTCAGCCGAAGCGCCTACGGCTGTCCCTGACGACATCAGACATACCGCCAGAACACCGCGTAAGATTTCTCCGTCCTCCCAAGGGGCTTTCTGCCGTCTCACTCGTTCCACTCCGTAGAATGCAGAGAGAATCGGTCAGGCGCTATGTCGCGCCGGCTACACACCGCGCTTGCCCATCGTCATCATTCCCGGCCTGGCTTCGAGTTCTCTGGTGGTGGAAGAGAGCCCCACTCCGGATTGGAATGGCGAACGGGTTTGGCTGTCGCTTAGCAAGCTCGGCTCTGCGCATGTAAACCGAATCATCGCCGGCGTGCGGCGGCGCTTTATGGGCGCTCCTTCTTCCTCCAATTCTACCACTTCGCCCGGAGCA
Source organism: uncultured Microbacterium sp. (assembly GCA_964384455.1). Taxonomy (GTDB): domain Bacteria; phylum Actinomycetota; class Actinomycetes; order Actinomycetales; family Microbacteriaceae; genus Microbacterium. The sequence goes on from CAYLMS010000472.1 coordinate 502, forward strand.
ACCCCAGGGGACGGCGACGGGGCTCGCTTGCCTGTCACAGCCCCGCTCGGGCGTGAGGAATCCTTTCCGACGCTGCGGCCGCCGCCGCTGTTGCCCTCGCCGTCGGAGGCGGCGATATCGGATCCTACGGTGGAGCGCTATCGAAACGCATGGATCAAGCACATGTACGAGATCCTTTCTACTGCTTGCTCGTTCATCTGATTCTCTGTGAACAGGTGCCTGGTGCCTAACACGGACACTTGTGACGACCCGCCGGGCATTCGCGTGCGGCCGATTCTAGGCATGCTTGGTTGCCTCTATCGTTCTCTGATTCTCCTCCTCTCTACAGGCAACGACGGCTGCTCCTATCTTGCTCCTGGCGCGCTTACGAACAGCTTGAGCTACGTCATGGGCCCGCTACTGGAGAATCTCTCGGACCTTGGTTACACGAGCCGGAACCTGGCCGCCATGCCGTACGATTGGCGGCTGCCTTTGCATCAGCTGGAGGTACGCGTTTCTCCGGAAAGCGGCTTACTTCCCTGTTGCAGCCACGCGACGGCTACTTTAGCCAGTTGGTCGCCCGCCTGGAGCTCATGCGACAGCAGTGCGACTCGCCGGCGGTGGTGATTTGCCACAGCATGGGAAACAGAGTCTTTCAGGTCCGTCAGCGTGTCAACGCTTCCCGTCATTCATTCTTCGTATGCAGTATTTTCTCGCTTGGAAGGTGGCGCAACCCGGCGGTCGCGAGTGGATCGATGCGCACGTGCACACGTTCCTCGCTGCCGGCGCTCCGTTCCTGGGAGCCCCGAAGGCCGTGCGCGCGCTGATGAGCGGGGAGCGGATGGGCCTCGACACGTTCCTCACGCAACAGGACGGCGTCACGTTCAATCGATCGCTGGGTTCGACGGGAGCCATTCTGCCGCTGCCGCATCCCTCCTGGCAGCACAGCACCGCGCCGCCTAGCATGGTGATGTACCTGGGCGGATCGGAGAGTGTGCGGCGGGCTGCGGCATCTCGGCCAGCGGACCTGGTCTCACGCAGCATTGGCATGGCGAGCGCGCCTCATGTGTATGCTCTCACAGACATCTCATATCTA
>CAYLMS010000473.1:0-1576 GCA_964384455.1 uncultured Microbacterium sp.
GGGTGCGAAGGGCAACGCGAAGCGTGCCGACCGCTCCACCAGCGAAGGGCTCGTCGTCGCCCGTGAGTCCGCCGGTGCGGTCACGTTGGTCGAACTCGCGTGCGAGACCGACTTCGTCGCGAAGAACGAGCGCTTCATCGCACTGGCCGACAAGGTGGCCGACGCCGCCGCGGCCGTCGGGGCCGATTCGGCCGAGGCGGCCCTCGCCGCCGACGCGCACGGTCAGACCGTCGAGCAGCTCATCTCCGACGAGGCCGCCGTGATCGGCGAGCGGGTCGTGCTGCGCCGTGTGCGCACGCTCACCGGCGACGCGTTCGAGGTCTACCTGCACCGCACCAGCAAGGACCTGCCTCCGCAGATCGGCGTCGTGGTCGCCTACCGGGGTGCCGACGCGGAGACGGCGCGCTCGATCGCGCAGCACATCTCGTTCGCGAACCCCACCTACCTGTCACGCGACGACGTGCCGGCCGACGAGGTCGACAAGGAGCGCCAGCTGGTCACCGAGATCTCGCGCAACGAGGGCAAGCCCGAGGCCGCGCTGCCGAAGATCGTCGAGGGGCGCGTGCATGCGTTCTTCAAGCAGGTCGCGCTGCTCGACCAGGAGTACGCGAAGGACAACAAGCTGTCGGTCGCGCAGGTCGCTTCGGGCGCCGGCATCACCGTCACCGACTTCGCCCGATTCAAGGTCGGCGCGTAGTCCCGTGAAAGGACCCGCATCCGGCGATGCGGGTCCTTTCGCATGCGGCTAAGTTGAATTCTGCGACGAGAGGGACACCGTGATCGATGAAGCCACCAGCCGCCGCCGCGTGCTGCTCAAGCTGTCGGGCGAAGCGTTCGGCGCAGGTGCGCTGGGAGTCAACCCCGACGTGGTCAGCCAGATCGCACGCGAGATCGCGGCGGCGGTCGACCGGGTGGAGATCGCCGTCGTCGTGGGTGGGGGCAACTTCTTCCGCGGCGCCGAGCTGAGCCAGCGCGGCATGGACCGCGGCCGTGCCGACTACATGGGCATGCTCGGCACGGTGATGAACGCGCTGGCCCTGCAGGATTTCCTGGAGCAGGCCGGTGCGGCCACGCGGGTGCAGTCCGCCATCGCCATGACGCAGGTGGCCGAGCCCTACATCCCCCGGCGCGCCGAGCGGCACATGGAGAAGGGGCGGGTGGTGATCTTCGGTGCCGGAGCAGGTCTGCCCTACTTCTCCACCGACACCGTCGCCGCGCAGCGTGCGCTCGAGATCGGCGCGATCGAGGTGCTCGTGGCCAAGAACGGCGTCGACGGCGTCTACACCGCCGACCCCCGTCATGAGGCGTCGGCGGTCAAGCTCGACCGGCTGACGTACTCCGATGCGCTGCAGCGCGGGCTGAAGGTCGTCGACTCGACGGCGTTCAGCCTGTGCATGGACAACGGCATGGACATGCGCGTATTCGGCATGGAGCCTGCGGGCAACGTCACCCGGGCGCTGCTCGGCGAGCCCATCGGCACCCTCGTCACCCCCTGAGCGTGGGCGCACCGCGCGCGCCGCGGACCCCCGGCTAGACTCGTCTCGTCCCCAAGAATGGAGCCCACCGTGATCGCCGA
>CAYLMS010000474.1:0-1572 GCA_964384455.1 uncultured Microbacterium sp.
AGCGTGTGCGCCGGTCGCTCCCCGCCCGACTCGGTGTCATCGAGGTTCACCGAGTCGATCCCCACCAGCGCGGCCCCCGCTGCGACCAGGTGCGCGGCCGCCTCGCCCGCAAGGAACGGGGCGCCGACGCCGTACTCGGGCCGGCCGAACCAGCGGTCCCAGCCGGTGTGCAGCAGCACCGCCGCCCCGCGCACATCGCGGTCGGCGAGCGTGACGGCACGGATGCCGCGGTGCTCGGGGCTCCACGCGTCCTGCAGGTGGAACACCTCCGCCCGCAGCCCCACCAGGGTCGACAGGTCGAGGCCGGCGAGGTCGGCGCCGTCGGCGTAGCGGTGGAAGGGCGAGTCGAGGTAGGTGCCCGTGTTGCCGATCATCGTGATGACATCCATCGCGAACTCGGTGCCCGGCGCGTACCGCGCGCGGGAGTCCTCGCGGGTCAGGTGCGGCGTGATCTCCGGCGCGGGCAGGCCGGGATAGGTGACGAGGCCTGCACGGATCGGATGGCTGAGGTCGACGATCCGCGCGCCCGACGGCGCCGGACCGACCGGGATGCCGCGGCTGCCGCGGTGCGGTTCGGCCACGATGCTCAGCCTGCTCAGCCGCACCTCGCGCACGAGCGCGAGCCCGAGGTGCGCCACCAGCAGGCGGCCGATCTCAGCCTCATCGAGCCCCGGCGACGGCAGATCGAGCCGGAACCCGGTGCCCGACATCCCGCCGCCGTTGGCGAACGTGATGTCGAAGTCGAAGTGGGCGCGATGCTGGGCCAGGTCGGTCATGGCAGGTGTTCAGGCTCCGACGAGCCGCGCGCCGAGATGGTCGAGCAGCCGGTCGAGCGGCACGCGCTCCTGCGCCATCGTGTCACGGTCGCGCACGGTGACCGCCTGGTCGTCGAGTGTGTCGAAGTCGACCGTGACGCAGAACGGCGTGCCGATCTCGTCCTGACGGCGATAGCGCCGGCCGATCGCGCCGGCGTCGTCGAAGTCGACGTTCCACCGTCCGCGCAGCCGGTCGGCCAACTCGCGGGCGACCGGGGAGAGCCGCTCGTTGCGGCTCAGCGGCAGCACCGCGACCTTCACCGGCGCGAGCCGCGGGTCGAGTCGCAGCACGGTGCGGGTATCGGTGCCGCCCTTCGCGTTCGGCGCCTCCTCCTCGCGGTACGCATCGACGAGGAACGCCATCATCGAGCGGGTGAGCCCGAACGACGGCTCGATCACGTAGGGCAGGTACTTCTCGCCGGTCGCCTGGTCGAAATAGGCGAGCGACTGACCGGATGCCTCGGAGTGGCTGCGCAGGTCGAAGTCGGTGCGGTTTGCGATGCCCATCAGCTCGCCCCACGCCTTGCCCGGGAAGCCGAACTCGTACTCGATGTCGATGGTGCCGTCGGAGTAGTGCGCCCGGTCTTCGACGGGCACGTCGAAGCGGCGCAGGTGCGCGGGATCGATGCCGAGGTGGACGAACCAGTTCCAGCACTCCTCGACCCAGTGATCGAACCACTCGCCCGCCTCGGCCGGCGGCACGAAGAACTCGATCTCCATCTGCTCGAACTCGCGGGTGCGGAAGATGAAGTTGCCC
>CAYLMS010000475.1:0-1572 GCA_964384455.1 uncultured Microbacterium sp.
AACAAGAAAGACGAACTCGCCAAGCCAACAAAGCCAACTTTCGTTCCCCCGGAGGAGAAGACTCCATTGGGGGCAGCATTGCTCGCCGGCAGCCGAGACGAGTACTCGGTCCGCGTGAAATTCGACACCGGCATTCAGGGCAACCTGGCTGCACAGCAAGTGGCCGAGCAGCGGAAGGGCAACCAGATCGCGGAGAGCAGTAACGCCAAGCTGGCAGCGATCGCCGGCAACAAACCCCAAGTCCTGGATGTGAAGCGATGAGTGTGACCGTCGTCAGCGTGGAAGAAGAGTACGAGTTTCGCGGTATCAAAGTCAGCGAGGATGGCGTCATCACGGCACAGCGTCAGTGGGAGATCCACCTCGATCTTTCTGCCGCAACGCCGACCGAACGTGACACCGTTGAATCGCTGGTAGAGGCACAGGTACCAGTAGCCCGCTACGACTCCCACCCGGCCTACCCGGAGGCGTGGGCTCGATCGATCGTCCTGAAGCCAGCAGGTGCACAGGACCTTTGGACTGCGACCGTCGATTACAGCTCTGCAAGGATCGAGGCTTCACCGAGCACCGGCAGTTCGGGCATCACGGTTCCCACTGGCACCGGAGGCGATTCACCCAGGCCGACACCCAGCCAGGACAGTTCGACTCCAGCGACTTCCAGACTGCCGCAGTTCAGTCGTGCGAAGAAGACCTACAAATTCCCGCTCGAAGTTGACGTCCTCACTGGCAGTGATGTGCTGAACAAGGCGGGTGATCCGTTCGACCCGCCAATCGAAGTGGATCGTTCACTTCAGATCATCAACATCAAGCTCTGGCGGCTGCCGAGCTGGACGCTCTACTCCACACTCGACACCTTCTACGACAAGATCAATGCTTCCGCAGTCACCATGCTGGGCCGTACCTATGCAGACAAGACACTGCGAGTGATAGGAGTGACGGACAGCCTGGTGTGGGACACTATCGACGCCGGTGGCGGAGCGAAACAAGTCGGCCTCGTGATCGAGGTGAACATCCAGCTGGAGTATGACCCCAATACCCACCGCGTGAAGGTCCTCAACGCCGGCAAGAGGGCGCGTCCATCAGCGGGTGCAGACCCAGCGACAATCACGGATGGCACCGGACAGCCCACCAGTGACCCGATCCCACTGGCCGCAGATGGAACGAAGCTCGCAGCTGGTGCCGACAAAGTGTACCTGTTCTTCCAGGGCTATTCGGAGGCTGACATCAGTCAGCTGTGGGCGTGAAAGACTCCTTCTCGATCACAAGGGCCACGGGCGAGCTTATTGCCGAACTGCTCGGAGCGGAACCCCCAACGTCGGTCACTTCGCGTGAAGGCGTGGCCGCTCGCCAGGTGGTCTACGTCAAGGTCACCGCGACAGATGGCGGTACCGGCCGCTGGCCCTGTGTCGCCACTCAGCAAAAAGCAGATGGCACTTGGACCGACTTCACCACCGCAGGCTATGCGAGGCCGTCGGCAGGATCGACGTACGCATTGTCGGTCGACTCGACCTATCTGGGCCTCAGGATCGGCGACTGGACGGACGGCACACCGCAATGGACCGCATTAACGATCAA
>CAYLMS010000476.1:0-1571 GCA_964384455.1 uncultured Microbacterium sp.
CATCCCGGTGCTCCTGTACCTCGCCTCGGCCGCCCAGGCGGCGACCATCGTGCTGTTCCTGGTCGCCACCCGGCACGGCCGCAGCGGTGTCACACTCCTGACCCTCCGGGTGCTCTCCGCACTCCTGCTCGTCTCGATCCCGACCGGGATCGTGCTCCAGGCGATCACGCACTGACCATGGCGCACCACGAACAGGCGCCCGCAGACTCCGGCACGGCACCCCGGCAGGTGCTGGCCGCCCGCGACCTCCACAAGTCCTACGGCCAAGGCGCGACCCGGTTCGACGCGTTGCGCGGGGTGTCCCTCGATGTGCGGGCCGGCGAGTTCGTGGCCGTGGTCGGCAAGAGCGGCTCGGGCAAGTCCACCCTGATGCACCTGCTCGCCCTGCTGGACCGGCCGAGCGAGGGCAGCGTCGTGGTCGACGGCGTCGACTCCCGGGCCCTGAAGAACCGCGCCCTGAACCGGCTGCGCAACGAGCACTTCGGGTTCGTGTTCCAGCAGTTCTTCCTCACGCCCACCCAGTCGGTGCTGGAGAACGTGACCCTGCCGCTGGCCATCGCCGGCATCCGGCCGAAGGAGCGCAAGCGCCGCGGCATGGCGGCGCTGGAACAGCTCGAACTGGCCGACAAGGCCAAGGCGAGGCCCGCCACCCTGTCGGGCGGCCAGAAGCAGCGGGTCGTCATCGCGCGCGCGCTCGTGAACGACCCGAGCGTGATCTTCGCCGACGAACCGACCGGGAACCTCGACTCGGTCACCGGAGCCCTCGTGGAGGACATCCTGTTCGACCTGAACCGCACGCACGGCATCACGATCGTGATGGTGACCCACGACGAGGAACTGGCGGCACGGTGCGATCGCCGCCTCTTCCTCAAGGACGGCCGGGAAGTGCCCGGTCACGCTCTGACGGAGGTGGCCTCGTGACCTTCGGCGACCTGCTCACCACCGCGATCGGCAACACGTTCCGCAGCCGGCTGCGCACCACGCTGACGGTGCTGGCGATCTTCATCGGGGCGTTCACCCTGACCATCACGACGGCGATCGGCACCGGCGTCTCCGACTACATCGGCACGCAGGTGGCCTCGATCGGCTCGTCCGACGCGCTCACGGTCACCAAGGCCGCGGTCGCTCCACGGGCGGCGGGATCGGGTCCGGCGGCGTTCGACCCGAACAGCGCGACCGCGCCGAACGCGTCGGCCCGGCGGGGGCCGGAGGCCCCGACCACCCCGGCGCTCGACCAGAGCGACCTGAGCACCATCGCGGGCATCGCCGGCATCCGGAGCGTGGACCCGGTCGTGCAGCTCTCGCCGTCGTACATCCAGTACGGCACGCACGGCAAGTACCAGGTCACGGTGAACGCCATCGGGGCGCTCGGCAAGGCCGACCTCGCCGCCGGCGCCCAGTTGTCGATCGGGCCGGATGCCGAGGTGATCCTGCCCACGACCTACGTGCACACGATGGGCTTCGCCGACGCCGAAGCGGCGGTCGGCCAGAAGGTGACGTTCGGCATCAACGACTACCAGGGGGCGGCTCACACGGTCGAGGCGACCGTGGTCGGTGTGCAGAACACGTCG
>CAYLMS010000477.1:0-1565 GCA_964384455.1 uncultured Microbacterium sp.
TGGCGCCGCAACGAGCGGGCGCTGCGTGCGGGGAAGGTGCTGCCGGGCCCGTCGGCCGGGATCGTCATCGTCGCGGGGGCGGGGCTCGCGATCGCGCTCATCGTGGTGGGCCTGTTCCTGTGAGTGACGACGGTGATCCGCATGCAAGGCCGTTCGACGCGGGGCTGCAGGTAGAGCGCAACCTGCTCGCGTGGCGGCGCACCTGTCTGGCGCTGGCGGTGGGCAACGCGGTCGGCATCCGATATCTGTCCCAGGCGCTGGGGCCGGTCGCCATCCTGATCGGGGTGGCGGGGATCGTGCTCTCGGCGGTCGCGTGGGTCATGTCCACCGTGCAGTATCGCCGCGTGCACCGCGGACTGGTGCGCGATGCCACGCTGATCCTCGACGGGACGGTGCCGCTGCTGGTCGCCGGCTCCGTCGCCGTGGCGGCCGTCGCCGCCGCGACGATCGTCGTCGTGCTGTGGCACCCCTGGTAGCACGCCCCGCGGGTCAGCAGGCGCAGTCGTCGCCGCTCGCGCAGGCTGCGGCCTGGCTGGACGCGGGCACGGTCATCGCCGGATTCACGTCGTTGAATCCATACGGCTTGAACCAGAAGCCCGCGTAGTCCACCGGCATGATCGGCCAGTCCTCCGGGCGCGGGATGTGCGTCAGGCCGAACGTGTGCCACAGCACCAGGTCGGCGCCGTCGAGCGAACGGTCGTCGGACGTGTATTCCGGCAGTCCCGCCCCGCCGGAGTGCGCATTGGGGTAGCGGCCGGCCGGCCACCGCTCGTGGCTGTCGTAGGCCGTGCCCCACAGATGCTTGGTCGCGAACGCAGCGCGGGCCGCGACCGACGACGCGGGGTCGGCCAGCAGCGCCGCCGACGGCTGCGGGATGAGATGGTACGCGGTGGCGCGACCGGTGTAGTTCGTCCTGGTCGTCGACTGCACCTCCCACACCCGTGCCACCGAGGTGTCGGCGAGCCGCCTGGCCTCGTGCTCGGTGCGCAGCGGCGTCTCGCTCCAGGTGAACGCATTGCCGAACGGGTTGTCGTCGCCCATCGGCACCCGCACGGCGTCGATCTCCACCAGGCGGTTGCGCTCGCCGTCGACCGCGACGTCGAGCCGTGCGCAGAACAGGTGCTGGTGCACGGGGGCGAAGACGCCCGGTGCGATCTCCATGGCGTGCGGGTCGCGCGCGCCCGGCTCGCCGGCCCCGACGAACACGATGCCGGTGGCCTTCGCCTCCACCTGGATCGAGCCGTCGAGATAGAAGTACCAGTAGAAGCCGTAGTCGTAGTTGCCGATCGTGGAGAAGTACGACACCACGAGGCGCCGCGATCGGCGCACCTCGGCGCCCACCGGGCCCATCTCGGTGTGCTTCCACAGCACGCCGTAGTCCTCCTCGTGCATGCACACGACGTTCGGAATGCGCACGGCGTGACCGTGGTCGTCGGCGACGTGGCCGTCGAAGTAGTGGATCACGCCGAGGCAGTCGCAGCCCAGTTCCAGGGGGTTGGCGTTCTTGCCCAGCAGGTACTCGCCGGCGTCGAAGTAGCTGATCCAGAACCGGGTGGGCGAGGTGT
>CAYLMS010000478.1:0-1560 GCA_964384455.1 uncultured Microbacterium sp.
GCGATGGCGCGCCGCGTCGGGACTACGCCGATCGTGCTCCGCGTTCGGATGACCGGCCGCGCCGGGATTACGCGGACCGCCCGCAGCACGGCGATCGCCCGAGGTATGGCGACCGCCCGCAGCGCGATGGCGCGCCGCGTCGGGACTACGCCGATCGTGCTCCGCGTTCGGATGACCGCCCGCGTCGCGACTACTCCGATCGCCCTCACCGCTCCGACGGGAACGCCGAGCGCACGGCTCCGGCGCACGCCGAGCACGTCGACGTCGTGCACGAGCGGCTGCAGGCCGAGGCCGTGCAGGTCGAGGCCGTCGCGGGGGCCGGCTTCGCCGACCTCGGGCTCGGCCAGAACATCGTGACGGCGCTCGCCGAGCTCGGCGCCGCGCATCCGTTCCCGATCCAGGCGGCGACGATCCCGGCGATCCTCGAGGGCCGCGATGTGCTGGGGCGCGGGCGCACCGGCTCGGGCAAGACGATCGCGTTCGGTGCACCGCTGGTGGAGTCGGTGCTGCGCAGCCAGGCCGGCCAGAAGCGCGCCTTCGGCCGGCTGCCGAAGGCGCTCGTGCTGGCTCCCACCCGCGAGCTCGCGCTGCAGATCGACCGCACTGTGCAGCCCATCGCACGCAGTGTGGGCATCTTCACGACGCAGATATACGGCGGCGTGCCCCAGGCGCGCCAGGTGGGTGCGCTCAAGAAGGGTGTCGACATCGTGATCGGCACGCCCGGTCGCATCGAAGACCTCATCGAACAGGGCAAGCTCGACCTCTCCGAGGTGGGCATCGTCGTGCTCGACGAGGCCGATCACATGTCGGAGCTCGGCTTCCTCGAGCCGATGCAGCGCATCCTGCGGCTCGTGGCCGACGGTGCGCAGAAGCTGCTCTTCTCGGCCACGCTCGACCGTGAGGTCGCCGCGCTGGTCGACGAATTCCTCGTCGACCCCGCGGTGTACGAGGTCGCCGGAGAAGACCAGGATTCGGGAACGATCGACCACCGGGTGCTCGTGATCGATCACCGCGACAAGGCCGAGATCCTCGGCGCGCTCGCCGACCGCGAGGGCAAGACCCTCGTGTTCGCGCGCACCCGTGCCTTCGCCGAGATGCTCGCCGAGCAGTTCGACGACGCGGGCATCCGTGCCATCGCGCTGCACGGCGACCTCAACCAGGCCAAGCGCACCCGCAATCTGCAGCGGATGACCGAAGGCAAGGTGAATGTGCTGGTGGCGACGGATGTCGCGGCCCGCGGCATCCACGTCGACGACATCGATCTGGTGATCCAGGCCGACGCGCCCGACGAGTTCAAGGCCTACCTGCACCGTTCAGGCCGCACCGGTCGGGCCGGCCGCTCGGGCACGGTCGTCACGCTGGTGACCCGGCAGCGGCGGCGCCGGATGACTGAGCTGCTGCAGCGCGCGCAGATCGTGGCGCCGTTCGACGAGGTGCGCCCGGGCGACGAACTGATCGAGCAGCTGCGCCGCGGCTGACCGGCGCAGTCGCGACCGGCGCACCGGGCGGCCGGCCGTGTCAGCTTTCCCAGCCGAGCCGAGTCGAGCCGGGCCCAGGCCC
>CAYLMS010000479.1:0-1559 GCA_964384455.1 uncultured Microbacterium sp.
CGCTGCGGCGTCCGGCACGGCATCCTGGTCGCTGCGCGCGGTGCGCACCTGTTCGGCACCACGGCCGACGGCGGTGAAGCCGGGCGGCAGCACCGGTGCGACCTCGGGCGCCTGGCGTCCGACGCTCAGCGTCGGGTCGTCGTCTCCGGCCCACGCCAGCGCGTCGTCGTCCTGGCCACCGCTCACCCCGCCAGCGTACCGGCAGCGAAGCGCCTCCCACGCGCCGGTGCGTACCCGCTCACTGCCGGCGGAGCAGCCGTCGCACGGGCGGTAGCAGGAATGCACCGCCCGCGAGCACGGCGAGCGCGACCGCCAGCCACGGCCAGACCGGCGCCGCGGGCGCCTTCGCGGCGACGGCCTGCAGCGACGGCGAGGGCGCAGGCGCGGTCGCCGTCACCGAGGGCGTCGGCGTGGGCGTTGCGGTGACGATCGGCGCCGGCGCGGGTGCTGCAGGTGCCGCCGGTGCCGCCGGTGCCGCGGGAGCGGGCACGACGGCAGGGGCCGGCCCCGCCGGGGCCGGGGCCACCGGCGCAGGCTTGGCGACGGGAGCCGGGGCTGGCGCCGGTGCGGGGGGCGGGGCCGCGGCAGGATACGCCGCGAACACCTCGACGGCCCATGTCGTGCCGTTCGCCTCGATCAAAGCGGAGCCGATGTCGGTGAAGGCCGGTTTGAGGATGTTCGCTCGGTGCCCCGGCGATGCCATCCAGGCGGCATGCACCGCAGCGCCCGTGGCATAGCCCAGCGCGATGTTCTCGCCCCAGGCGCGCCAGCCGCCGGGGATCTCGCCACCGACGTTCGGGTTGTGGCTCAGGGTGCCGTTCGCGGCCATCTGATTGGCCCAGCGCAATGCCACGGCGTCGAGCGCAGAGTTGCGCACGAGGGGGTTGAGTCCCTGCGCGGTGCGCGCCTGGCTCGCCAGCGCGTCGATCGTGCCTTCGTCATAAGCCTGCGCGGCGGTGGCGCCGGCGACGACGAGCCCTGCCGACAGCACGAGCGCGGTGAGCAGGCGGAGGGGACGGAGCGTTCGTGGGGATCGACGCATGAGAGCATTCTAATGATTTTCTCCGCGACTTCGCCACTCTGATTTTCAGCAGCACACTTTCGTCACACCCGTCACGCCTCTCACAGGCACGGCGATTGAGGTGGCAGCTCTGGTCGCTTCACGGTGTGCGAAGCGACCAGAGCTGCCACCTGAGCGGGCGCCGCGCGCTAGCGCGCGGCGCTGCCCTTCCTTCGGCCGGCTCAGGACAGGCGTCTCGGTCAGCGCCGTGCTAGCGCGCGGCGCTGCCCTCGACGTAGTCGGCATCCTGCTGCTTCCAGGCGAACAGGGCGCGCAGCTGCTTGCCCACGGCCTCGATGGGATGCTGCGCCGCCTTCTCGCGCAGCTCGATGAACTCGGGGGCCCCGGCATCCTGGTCGGCGATGAAGCGCGCCGCGAACGCACCCGACTGGATGTCGGCCAGCACGCCCTGCATGTTCTGCTTGACGCGCTCGTCGATCACCCGCGGGCCCGAGACGTAGTCGCCGTACTCGGCCGTGTCCGACACGCTCCAGCGCTG
>CAYLMS010000480.1:0-1557 GCA_964384455.1 uncultured Microbacterium sp.
CCCGACAGCTGCACGACGTTGATCACATCCTTGCCCTTGCTCTGGAAGTCGAACGTGTGGATGTACCACGCGCCGGCGAAGTCGACCTGACCGGACGCCATCGCGTCCTCCGCGCCGACACCGCCGTTCTGCTCCGTGGAGAGCACGACGTTCACGCCGTACTTCTTGTAGAAGCCGAGGCTCTGTGCCAGCTGGTACGGCAGGTAGATCTGCTTGTCGATCCCGCCGACCATGAGGGTGACCGTGGGTGCGGCCGCGTCGGTCGCAGCGGGCGAGCCATTACCGTTACCGCCGCCGCTGCTGCTGCAGCCGGCGAGGCCGATGGCCAGGGCTCCCGTCGCGAGGACGCCCAGGAGGCGCTTGTTCATGTGTGTTCCTTTCGGTGTGCCGAGGATTCGGCTTCTTGGTGGGTTCTCGACCCGCGCGCAGGCGGCTCAGATGGCTGCGGCATCGGTGCGCGAGGGCGGACGCCAGCGCAGTAACCGGTTCTCCAGCAGCGTGATCAGGTATTCGCAGATCAGGGTGAACGCGGCGATGATCACCATGCACGCCCAGACGGTGTCGGGGTCGAAGTTGCCCTGCGCCTGGCTGATGATCAATCCCACGCCGCGGGTCGCGCCGAGCACCTCGGCGACCAGCGCACCGATGATGGCGAAGCCGAACGCCGTGTGCAGGCTCGCAATGATCCACGTCATCGCAGAGGGGATTGTCACGTGACGCGCCACCTGCATCGAAGAGGCGCCGAGGACTCGTACGTTGGCGACCAGATCGGGGTTCACCTCGCGCACCCCCTGGAAGGCGTTGAAGAACACCGCGAAGAACACCAGAACGGCGGCCAGCAGCACCTTCGCGGGGATGCCGAGCCCGAAGGCGACGATGAAGATCGAGCCGAGAACGATCCGCGGGATGGCGTTGACGACCTTGATATACGGCCCGGCAACGCTCGCCAGGTAGGCGTTGCTGCCGAGCAGGATGCCGACGACGACGCCGGTCACGGTGCCCAGCGCGAAGCCGAGCAGCGCCTCCTGGACAGTCACCCACAGGTTCTCCCAGATGGACCCGAACGCGGTGCCCTCGGTGAACAGCTTCACCAGGCTGTTCCAGATCCCCACTGGTGTGCCGAAGAAGAACGGGTCGATGATCGGATACTTCGCAACGGGTAGTTTGATCGTCGCGAGCAGCTGCCAGCCACCGAAGAAGCCCACGAACAGCAGCACGCGCCCGACCCACACCCACAGGCGGCGTCGGCTTCGCTGGCGGCGCCCCCTCAGCTGCAGGTCCGCCTCGGTCTCCTGGCGGGGGGGCGTGTTGGGGCCGCTCCTGCTGCGCGATACTCCATCGAACTGGTGCGCCTCCGATGTGGAGGTTGTGAACGTGCTCATGCCGCCACCGCCGTCCGCGTGTATGCGCGGGTGACCTCGTCGCGCAGCGATTCCCAGATACGGCTCTGCAACTCGATGAAATGAGCATCCCGACGCAGCTCCTGCACGCTGCCGCGCGGGCGCGGCAGGTCGATGTCGAACACGTCCTTGATCGCGCCGGGGCTCGAGGTCATGA
>CAYLMS010000481.1:0-1555 GCA_964384455.1 uncultured Microbacterium sp.
ACGCGGAAGTGGATTTCCAAATGAAGGCCAAAGCTCTGGCGGGCTGCGATGTAGGGGGCAACGATTCGCCGACTCCTTGGCGAGACGATGTTGGCCTGATGGAGTTTCTGAATAATCTGTAGCCCGTCAAATTATGTGGCGGCCCGTCTGTGGTCAGTACGAAAAACTCTGTGAAATCGAGCTGGCCGCCACATAACGCATTACACCACATTACACACATTATGTGGTCGACCACATAATGTGTGGTACGTTAAAGGCACATAGCCTTCATCGCGATCTTGGTAATCTCCCATCAGTATGCCCAGACGTCCGCCAGTCTTGAGGGCCTTCGCCGAATTCTGTATGAACTGGCCATAACGGCGGAGGAAGTCTTCCAGCGTCGGCGCACGGAACTGATCTCTCGGATCATCCAGGTAAAGCTTCATGCGCCAGTATGCAGGATGTGCCCAGATAAATTCAAAGGTCTCTTCGGCGGGGAAGTCATGTGGGTCACATGCATCGAATCCGTCATGGATGTCGTAGGCGATGCATGGGATACCGAGCTCGCGACAGACGTCGGAACAGGTTCCTGATCCACTCATTGGGTCGAATACCAAGGATGGTGAGTAAAATCTCAGCACGTCCTTGATGATCTCACCAGAGCAATTGCCGGGATAACGCCGACTTCCATACGCACCGGCCTCATCATTGTGATAGAGACTGGTCAGGTGTGGCACGGGACTGCCGGTGATCGGTGCCTGGGGCAGGCGAGCATAGATGGGGCCGGAACGGCGAGGTATTGAAGCGAACGCGAGGCCCGATTCGGGAGCGGCGACAAGATAGGGATTCAGCTGGTTCATAACTCCTCCACTCTCAGGACGAGACTGTCGCTGGAACTGTCATCGCTGCGGAGGAAACGCCCCTCGCACCAGAGTTCCTCGGCTTCGTGCCTGTTCGCTGCCTGGATTTCGTATTGCTCAACGACGTGGGCCAGCACATGGACACGGTAGGATTTCATGGCCGAATCCTTTCGGTTGGGAACCAAGGAGCAATCGCTGCCAGTTGGGTCTGTTGGTGGCTCTTCATGTTCGCGATTGAGGTTTTCAGCTGCTGTCAAGTTCGCGATGGCTCTGCGGAGAATGGGTTCGTATACGTCTCCTCGCCAGGAGTTGACGCCAAACGTGATGTTGCCCATGGCCAACTTGTTCAGGTTGAAGACAGCAACGTGGTAAGGCTCCTCGAACACAACTCCGAGCATGTTGCCTTCATCGGGGTCACGGAACAGCACGGCATGGAAGGGTGCTCCTGAAATGCCATTGCGATGGTATTGAATCGTTTGAAATTGCAGGGTCATTTGCGAAGTCCTTTCGTTGTGTTGTGAAGTGATTCTTCCTTGATGGGTTCTGGATAGAGGTATTCGGCTCGGAATTCCAGCACATCCCAGTTGATGCCGATGCCAGCATCGTGCTCTCGCTCCGTATGCTCGAGTACATGCCAGGCTTGCTCGTCGGTGAGGTCAGGACGGAGGATTTTAACGTCCTCGATGTCCCAGAGGATGGCGATCTGGTTCCGCTCG
>CAYLMS010000482.1:0-1551 GCA_964384455.1 uncultured Microbacterium sp.
GTGATCAATGCGGTCTCCGGCGACGTGCAGGTGCGCGAGCTGGTCGGGTCGATCGGCGCCAACAGCGTGTCGGGTGACGTCGCCGTGACCGGGGTGCTGCGCAAGGCCACCGCCGACACGGTGTCGGGTTCGATCCTGGTGGCGGCCCGGGGCGCGGTCGACGAGATCGGACTCAACACGGGCAGCGGCACGGCGACCGTACAGCTCGACGAGGGGCTCGCGGCGAACTACGTCGCCCGGAGCGTCAGCGGCCGCGTGCTGATCGACGGCACTGTGCGCTCGCGTCAGGGCGGAGGCCCCACCACGAACTTCGCCGGGTCGACCGGCGAGCTCGCCGGACGCTTCGCCGACGTGCGGGTCAACTCGGTCTCGGGCGACATCACCGTGCTGCGCAGCGCCGCGGTCCCCTCGCCTGACGACGAGGTCGAGGAGCGGCGATGACTCCGGTCTTCTCGCACGGCGACCTGCGCCTGTATCTGCTGAGCCTGCTCGACGAGGCGCCGCGGCACGGCTACGACGTGATCCAGGCGCTGTCCGACCGCACGGGCGGCACCTACACCCCCAGCGCCGGCACGGTGTATCCGCGACTCGCGAAGCTGGAGGAGGAGGGCCTGGTGACCAAGACGATCGACGGCCGCAAGACGGTGTATGAGATCACGGATGCCGGGCGCGCCGAGGTGTCGGCGCGGGCGGCCGACCTCGAGGGCATCGAGGCCGAACTCGCCGACAGCGTGCGGCTGATCGCCGATCAGGTGCGCGGCAGCGTGCGCGATGCCATGCGCAGCCTGCGCGCCGACCTCGCGGCGGCGGCGGCACAGGAGCGGGCGAGTGCCGACGCGGCGCCGGCCCGCGACCTCGGCGACGATCCCCGGGTGACGAGTCGCGAGCAATTGCGGCGGGTGGATGCGGCGGTCAACGACTTCCGCGCGCGGGTGCGTGCCGACCTGCGCACCCATGTCGCGCGGGGCGGCGTGCTGGCGGCATCCGTCGTCGACGACCTGACCGCGGCACTGGATGCGGCGGCCCGCGAGGTGACCCGCGCCGTGCGGCGGTGAAGCCGGCGACCCCGGGTTCGTGCGCACAGCCGCGTGCTATCCTGAATGCTATTCTCACCGGCCTCGCGCCGGTCACATTGATGCCGCCGGCCCGCACAGCCGCCCGTGGCTTTGATCATGAGGGGGTCTCGCATGGGGCGTGGCCGTCAGAAGGCGAAGCACACCAAGATCGCCCGCGACCTGAAGTACGACGTGCACACCGTCAACTTCGGCGCACTCGAGCGCGAATTCGGTCATCCGACCGAAGACGGCGACTCGTATGTCGACAAGTGGGCCGACAAGGACGAAGACGAAGACGAGGACGAGGCTTCGTACCGGCTGGCCTGACCGCGCTCACGGCGAGCGCAGGGCGGCCACCACGTGGATGGCTGCGGTGGCGTCTCACCGGACGGTAGTCACGCGCACGCGTGAACGGTCCACGCGATCGCCCAGGCCGGCGCCGTCGCCGGCGATGCGCCGAGAGCGTCGTTCACGACGAGACGGACCCCTCCACCCA
>CAYLMS010000483.1:0-1549 GCA_964384455.1 uncultured Microbacterium sp.
CGGTGGCGGCGTGCGGCCGGCGCCCGCGCCGGCGCCCAGCCCGGCCGGCGCCCGGCCCGCGCCTGCGGGGATCGTGCCCGACACGCCGAGCCCGACCGGCTGTCGCCGGCGTGTCGCCGAAGATCCCCGCATCCGTGTACACGTCGGAGGTCCGGCCGGGGGTTCAGGGAGCGAGCAGGACGTCGTCGCCTTTGTCGGCAGGCGGCAGGTAGGTCGAGCGCCTCCGCGGCCGGCGACGCAGCCGCAGCACCGCGCCTGACCGGCGCACGGCTCTGCGCAGCATCCGCCCGACCATCACGCCTCCTGTGCGGTGTCGACGTCAAGGAGGCGGGAGGGGACGCGCTGATACGCGACCATGCCGGCCGTCAGGCGGAACGTCGACCGAGCCGGCGGGCGCCGGGTTGAACACGGCTCGGCGGCAACTGCAGTTGCCCGGCGGGCACGCGCTCAGGCTGGATGCTGCCCCGAGTCGGTTCCGGCGGCGCCGGGAGGCCCTTCAGCCTGAGCGCGTGCCGCGATGATCGCGCCGCACCACCGGAGCGCGGGCGGGGCCGGCCCGCGGCGCTGAGGCTGGATCCGGCCCGCGGCGCTGAGACTGGACCCGACCCGCGGCGCTGAGGCTGGATCCGACCCGCGGCGCTGAGGCTGGATCCGACCCGCGGCGCTGAGGCCGGGGCCGGCCCGCGGCGCTACGGCCGAGGCTCGGGGCGCACGAACAGGTAGCCCTGATCGTCGCGGAATCCGCCGACGACCAGTCCTTCGGCGAGTCGGGCGGTGAACTCCTCGCGCACGCGCCGGCGCCAGGCGGCGGCACCGTGCGGCGTGCCGATGCGCAGCGCCTCGATGTCGTTCGGTACCGCGACCACCGCGGCGACCTGCGCGTCGTCCGGCGTCGGGGCGGGCGGCGCGGCGAGCGCCCAGCTGACCATCACGCGATCGGACTCGTCGCCGCGGTTCACGCCGTCGTCCATCGCGCCGTAGTGGTCGACGAGGTACTCGGTCACGCGGGCGCCCAGCACACACAGATTGAAGTGCGCGTTCCGCGCCACCAGCGGATCGAACGTCCAGGTGATCCGCCCGACGTCCCGGGCCAAGGCCCATTCGCGCTGATGCTGCTTGAGCAGACGGCCGAGGCCCCGGTGCTGATGACCGGGCAGCACCCCGGTGATGTGCGAGTGCATCGACCGCGCCGAGGGCTTGGCGAAGAAGGCGACGGATGCTCCGATCATGGCATCGCCGTCCCACAGGCCGACGGCGTAGTTGCCGGAGTGCGCGAGGGCGCGCAGCAGATTCGGCGGCATCCCCGTGCGGTCACCGCCCCACACCTCGGCCAGTACGGCCGATGCGGCGAAGACGTCGGTCACGGTGTCGAGCGCGCGGATCTCGACGTCCGGCGACTCCGCGGCTGACGGGTCGGCAGAGGGTGCGGGCATGCGATCAGTCTGACACCGGCATAGCACCCAGCGCACCGAGGCACGTCAACGCACCGGCACAGCGCCCGGTGCATCAGGGTAGGTCAGCGCTCCAGCACGACCGCCAGACCCTGGCC
>CAYLMS010000484.1:0-1543 GCA_964384455.1 uncultured Microbacterium sp.
AGCAAAGAAAGTGTAACATGGAAGTACGAGGAAAAAGATAAAGCGACAAAAGATTCTTATGCATCTAAAGACGAAGAAAGGAGACAAAAATCACTACCTTTGGCGTGCTGCTGACCCATTCTTCTCCCCGAATCACGTGACTGATCCTCATAAGATGGTCGTCCACGACGTTCGCCATGTGATAGGTAGGGTAGCCGTCGGTCTTCATCAGAACCTAGCAAGAGCCAAAAATGCACGCACGGAACAGGAGGAACGTCAGCTGAAGGTCCAAGTGCGAACAAAGAAAGGACGAGTTCGATGCTATGGCTGGAAGACAAATTGATGATGCATATGACGTACTCAGGAAAAAAAGAATATAAGATGCTGAATGGCAACGGCCATGTCACCTGATCGTCAATAAGGTTGTTCTGGAACTTCATGCTGCCTGCGTGTGGTGTAAGCCAGCATATCGAACAACTTTCCACTAGCAAGAATACAAGCAGAAGATCAGGTGCTCACCCCTCACAATGTCGTTGACAATTGTGGACCCGTCCGGCACCTGCGACCAGACTGGTCAGCCAAGTAACGAGGACCACAGCCGTCAAGCGAGAGATCACAGCTCTTCAAACAGACCTTCAGGCGAAGCACATGCGGGGTGCCTGCTGCAAGCTTCTCGCGAACTTCCTTCTCCGGCAGACGAAGACAAAAACGGTCATAGGATGTGTTTGTTCCTGGCCAACGGAGAAGAAACATCGTTGTCAGCAAATGGCGATCAGAATACTTTGACTTCAACTCAGCACGCGTTGTCCTCTTCAAAAAATGAAAAGAAAAAAAAAAACAAGAAAAGCCACCTACCCGCCTTCTGGGCCAAATTTCGGACCATCTCCAGGCGCTGTGGCGTGCAGAAGCAGGGGTAGGCGTGTCCACGCTGCAAGCGAGCAGGAAATGAGAAAGTAAATGGCGCCGTAACACGTGACTGAAACGACTAACGTCACAGCGAAAACCGCAGAGCAATGACGGATAAACATTGGTTTGCATCGTAAGCCCCATACCTCTCTTAGATCTTTGGCATGTTTTGCGTAGATGTCAAGGCGCTGGCTCTGGACATATGGACCGCAATCGCCCTCCTTACCGGGTCCTATTGAAGAATGAGAGAGTGTAGCGAAGTTGCCAGAGCAGATAGCAACACAATGCTAAGAAATTAACAGCCCAACAGAACCAAATAGGGGTCCCAGAGACGAAAGATGTTGAGAAAAAACTTGCTTGGCCGCTGCAAACAGCGCGTACCTTCATCGAACGGGATGCCTGCCCAGTTCAACACCCGGGCAATCTGCTGCTCGCTTCCAGCGACCATGCGAGTGCGATCCGTGTCTTCAATGCGCAGGAGGAAAGCTCCTGAACCGACTCTTTGAGCTAAGAAAAAGAAAAACGGCATAAGAACGACGGTCATACCGTTGTTTTTCTTAGCGTAGAGATAATTGTAGAGCGCAGTGCGAAGACCTCCCAGATGCATGAAGCCTGGGCAGGATTAAATCCTTCCAACCCAGGACAAATCGCGAGTACC
>CAYLMS010000485.1:0-1540 GCA_964384455.1 uncultured Microbacterium sp.
CCGCAAGGGCGACAACGCGCCGATGGCCGTGATCGAGCTCGTGCTCGAGCCGGTCGCGTCCGCGAAGCCGTCCGCGAAGCCGGCCGCGAAGCCGGCCGCGAAGCCGGCCGCGAAGCCGGCCGCGGCCGCCGAGGAGGCGCCCGCCGCCGAAGCGACTGTGGAGGAGCCTGCTGCCGAGGCGCCCGCCGCCGAAGAGGCTGTCGAGGCGCCCGCCGAGGACGTGAGCGAGGAGAAGGCCGCCGAGTGAGCGTGCTCTGACCGATCCACGAAGAGGCCCGTGCACCCCTGGGGTGTGCGGGCCTCGTCGTGCGTGCGGCCTGGCCGTCGCCGCGCCCGCGTGCACGGATGCGGGGATCCTCCACGACGCGCCGCCCGGCGCCGCGGGAGCACGGCGTGTCGGGGAGAATCCCCGCAGACGCTGCCCTCCGCCCCCGCAGACGCTGCCCTCCGCCCGCGCCGCGGGCGGGCGCCGCAACGGCGCGCAGTCCGGCTTAGCGCGGCGTGGTCAGTCGCAGGCCGCGACGGTAGTCCGCGAGCTTCTCGTAGTACTCGGCGCGGGCGGACTGCAGCTGCGCCTCGGTCAACGCGTCCGCCACGACCTGAGCGAAGATGCGACCGCCCGACATCCCGGGGTGGATGTGGTCGCCGGCGAGCAGGTCGACGTGCGGGGCGATGGCGCCCGACCAGTCCGCCAGCACGACACCCGGATGCGCGGCGGCGAAGGCCGCGAGCGACGCGTTGACACCGGGGATCCAGCTGCGCGGCGCGAATGCCGTCACGAGCACCAGGCGCCGATCCGGTCCGACGATGCGCGCCGCGCGCTCCAAGGCGGCCGCGCTGATCGGCCCGTTGGTGCCGAGGGCGAGCACGACGTACGGCCGCAGGGTGCCGGCATCCGCCAGCGACTGAAGGATGCCGGGAGCGGCATACATCGATCGCGACACCGCCGCATCGACGTGGATGCCGGGGAAGCGCTCGAGCAGTGCCGGGGCCGACGCCAGCATCACCGAATCGCCGATCGCGGTGACGGTGTCGCCGGCGATCGGCTGCCCCGTGGGCGGGAGGGGGGAGGCGACCGGTGCCGCGGGGCCGTCGCCCTGCGGCGAGCCGGTCGGGGTCGAGGTGGGGCTCGTCGGCGCGGCGCCGCCGGCCGAAGGCTCGGCGGAAGCGCTGCGCTCCACCGCGCGCTCGCCCGCGTCGATCACGGCCTGGGCGCTCGTGATGCGCGGTGCGGCGGCGATGGCGGCGCTCGTGCCGCCGACCACGACCAGCGCACACGCGAGTGCGGCCAGGGCGGCGAACCGCCGCGCGGGCACCCCCGCGAAGCTGCGGCCGATGCGGATCAGCGACCCGCGGAAGCCGAAGCGGCGCACAGGGGTCTCGACCAGCCGGTACGAGACCTCTGCCGCGACGAGGGTCAGGGCGAGTGCGAGCGCACCGATCCAGGCGGGCACCCCGGCCGACGGCCCCGTGCCCTGCAGCCATGCCACCAGCAGCACGAGCAGCGGCCAGTGCCACAGGTAGATGCCGTACGAGCGGT
>CAYLMS010000486.1:0-1537 GCA_964384455.1 uncultured Microbacterium sp.
TATGAAACAGAAGTGGTTGCCAAGGGCAAAGGCGGTCTCACGCCCGGCCTTGCAAGAAACATCCTGGCAGAGCTGTTTACGCTCGCTCAGATCCGCGCCAGTCGCTTGATGCCCTTATATCCGGCTGTGTCCATCGAGGCTCTATCCCTGTTCTCGTATTTTCTCCGTGAAGGTGCGTACGCATGTCCGAATGCTCTGATGCCATTGTTCAGATCAGTCCTTCCGCGCTGTGGTGGAGAGCCACCCAACGGTGTACATAGCGACGCATCTGCAGCTGAGCAGCCATATTGAAGAACCAAATCTGGAGCACAGGCAGAAGGCGTTGGAGCTTCTGCGACTGCTGCGGGCTGAGTTTGTCAAGGTAACCGCTGTTTCTCACTTCTTTTTGTCACGCCTGCTTTTCCCTTCTTTCCTCCGTACTGCCTGTGTGTGGCCTGGATCTGACCGCTGCCCCAGTTTGCGCACTGGCAAACCTACATCAGGCCCAACGTGCATGCCCTAGTGGAACAGGTTCGTCCAGCTCAGAGAGGTTCCCCGTTTTCCTCACCCTGCACTCCGCAGGGGCTTGGAGATCTGCCGCCGCCCGAGGCGCCTACTGCCGACCGCAAATTCTCCGGCGAAGGATGTAAGCCACGACATTCTCTCGTCCTGCTCTGACGTGTCTGCGCCCCTGTGTCGCTCCGTCTTGCCGTAGCCTGATTCGTTCTTCCAGATGTGGCCACGGAGGGCAACTACTATGACCTCGAACCAAACGATCTCGCAACGGTGTTCAAGACCAACCTGGAAACAGGTCTGAGCACCTCAGAGGTGCTCTCCAAGAGAGCTCACTACGGCGAGAACAAGGTACGTGGTGTCCCCCTGTTTCTTCAGAGGTGTTATTTTTTTTTTCTTTTCATATGTGAATCGTCGTCTTCTTCGCTGTAACAACCTCTGATTTCCTCCTCTCAGCTGCCCGAGGCGCCTCCTGTTGCCTGGTGGAAGATTCTCTTCGATCAGATCACTGATTTTCTGGTCATCATCCTCATTATTGCATGTGGAATTTCGCTGGGCCTCCAGGAGTGGGTGGTATGAATGACGAAGAAACCCTTCTTGTCTCCGTGCAATCGTTTTTACTAGCTTCCTTGCCTTCGTTGCACCTCTTTGCTACCGTGTGTTTGCGAGTATTGAGATCGCCCCCGCAGTCCGCCGGCGCCCTCGCTGTGGTCATTGTCGCGAACGTCATCATCGGCTTCGTGCAAGAATACAAGGCGGAGAAGGCACTCGCCGCGCTGAAGAAGTTCGACCTTCCATCTTGCAACGCTGTATGACCTTTGTTGTCTGCTCTACCCGTACACCTAACCTTCCTCGCCTTAGATTCGAGACGGAGTGCAACAAATGACTCCCGCGGCGGACCTGGTCCCTGGAGACATCGTAGTGCTGGATGAAGGTGAGACTATCACTGACTCTTGCTCTCTCTCTCACTCTCTCTCTCTCTCTCTCTTTCTCTATCTCTCTCTCTCCTCTCTCTCTCTCTCTCTTCTTCTCTCTTCTCTCTCGC
>CAYLMS010000487.1:0-1536 GCA_964384455.1 uncultured Microbacterium sp.
GTCTCCTCGTCGTGCTCGACCACGATCAGCGTGTTGCCGAGGTCGCGCAGCGTGAGCAGCGTCTCGATGAGACGCCGGTTGTCGCGCTGGTGCAGCCCGATGGACGGCTCGTCGAGCACGTACAGCACCCCGGTCAGGCCCGACCCGATCTGCGTGGCCAGGCGGATGCGCTGCGCCTCGCCGCCGGACAGCGACCCGGCGGCGCGGCTGAGGCTCAGATAGTCGAGGCCGACCTGCAGCAGGAACTCCAGCCGTGCGCGGATCTCGCGCAGCACCGCCGCTGCGATCTTCGCCTCCCGTTCGGTCAGCTCGAGCCGCGCGAAGTACTGCTGCGCCTCAGCGAGGCTCAGATGCGACACCTCGGCGATGGAACGGCCGTGCACGCGCACCGCCAGCACCTCGGGGCGCAGCCGGTCGCCGTCGCACACGGGGCACGGCACCTCGCGCAGGAACTCCGACCAGCGCTGCCGCTGCGCATCGGACTCGGCCTGCAGGTACTGCCGCTCGATGTACGGCACCACCCCCTCGAACCCGGAGGTGTAGCGCATCTCGCGGCCGTACCGGTTGCGCCAGCGCACCGTGACCTTGAAGTTCTCGCCGCGCAGCACGGCTTCGCGGGCCTCGGCGGGCAGCGCCCGCCACGGCGTGTCGAGCGAGAAGCCGAGATCGTCGGCCAAGCCCTGCAGCAGCCGCTCGTAGTACTGGAACAGTCCCTTGCCCTGAGTGGTCCAGGGGATGATGACGCCCTCGTTCAGCGAGAGCTCCTCGTCGCCGAGCATGAGCTCGACGTCCACCGACATGCGGGTTCCCAAGCCCGAGCACGCCGGGCAGGCGCCGAACGGCGCGTTGAACGAGAACGTGCGCGGCTCGATCTCGGTCAGCTGCAGCGGGTGGCCGTTCGGGCAGGCGAGCTTCTCGGAGAAGGACTGCCACGCGGCATCCCCCGTCTCGTCGACGAAGTTGACCTGCACGACCCCACCGGCCAGCCCCAGCGCCGTCTCCACCGAATCGGTGACGCGGGAGAGGATCCCCGGCGCCGCCACCAGCCGGTCGACCACCACCGCGATGTCGTGCTTGTAGCTCTTCTTCAGCGTCGGCGGCTCGGACAGCTGCACGAGCTCGCCGTCGACCACGGCGCGCGAATAGCCTTTCGCGGCCAGTTCCCGGAAGAGGTCGGCGAATTCGCCCTTCTTCGCCGTCACCACGGGCGCGACGATCTGGAAGCGGATGCCTTCGTCGAGCTCCATCAGCTGGTCGGCGATCTGCTGCACGGTCTGCCGCTGGATGCGCTCGCCGCACTGCGTGCAGTGCGGCACGCCGATGCGCGCCCACAGCAGACGCATGTAGTCGTGGATCTCGGTGATCGTGCCCACGGTGGAGCGGGGGTTGCGGTTCGTGGACTTCTGGTCGATCGACACGGCGGGACTGAGCCCCTCGATGAAGTCGACGTCGGGCCGGTCGACCTGCCCGAGGAACTGGCGCGCGTAGGCGCTGAGCGATTCGACGTATCGCCGCTGACCCTCGGCGAAGATCGTG
>CAYLMS010000488.1:0-1535 GCA_964384455.1 uncultured Microbacterium sp.
TGCCGGTGCAGCTCCGCCGCGAGGGCCGAGCCCCCGTGATGCGCCTCGACGGTCTCGTCCTCGGCCACGAGGATCTCTTCGATCACACCGCTGACCGGGGAGGGGATCTCGGTGTCGACCTTGTCTGTGGAGATCTCCAGCAGCCCCTCGTCCGCGTGGACGGTGTCGCCCACCTGCTTCAGCCAGCGGGTGACCGTACCCTCGGTGACGCTCTCGCCGAGCGCGGGCAGGACCACGGAAGTGCTCATGGGCTTCGTCTCCTTCAGGATGCCGACGTCCTCACTAGCTTAGTGAGGCGGCGGCGGCTCACATCGCGTGCAGCGGCTTGCCTGCCAGGGCGAGGAAGGCCTCGCCGAGCGCCTCGCTCTGGGTCGGGTGCGCGTGGATGAGCGGCGCGATGTCTTCGGGATGCGCCTCCCACGCGACGGCGAGCTGGCCCTCGGTGATGAGCTCGCCGACCCGATCGCCGAGAAGGTGCACCCCCAGGACGGGCCCGCTCTTACGGCGCACCACTTTGACCAGTCCCGTCGTGCCGATGATCTCGCTGCGCCCGTTGCCGGCGAGGCTGTATTCATACGCCACGATCGAGTCCGCGCCGTGCGCGGCGACGGCCTGCGCCTCGGTGAGCCCCACCGAGGCGACCTCGGGACTGCAGTAGGTCACCTTCGGGATCAGCGACTCCGCCACCACGGCCGGGTCGAGGCCCGCGAGCTGTTCGGCCACGAACACGCCCTGCTGGAAGCCCCGGTGTGCGAGCTGCAGTCCCGGCACGATGTCGCCGACCGCCCACACCCGGTCGGCCGACGTGCGCAGCAGCTCGTCGGTGACGACGAATCCGCGTTCGAGGCGCACGCCGGCCTCTTCGAGGCCGAGATCCTCGGTCGCGGGCCCGCGGCCCACAGCGACGAGCAGATAGTCCGCCTCCAGCGCGGTGCCGTCTTCCAGCTGCACGGTCACCGTGCTGTCGGTCTGGGTCGCGGAGGAGAAGCGCACCCCGACGCGGTAACCGATCCCGCGGCGACGGAACGCCCGCTCGAGGCCCTTGCTCAGCGCCTCGTCCTCGTTGGGCACCAGGTGCGGCAGCGCCTCCACGATGGTGACCTCGGCGCCGAACGAGCGCCACAGACTGGCGAACTCGACCCCGATCACGCCGCCGCCCAGAATCACGACGCGCGCGGGCACCTCGGCGAGTTCGAGGGCCTGCTCGCTGGTCAGGATGCGGCCGCCGATCGGCAGCCCGGGCAGCGAACGGCTGTACGATCCGGTCGCGAGCACGACGTCGGCGCCGGTGTAGAGGTCGTCGCCGACCTGCACCGCCGGGCCCGGCGCGAGCCGGCCTCTGCCAGACACGGTGGTCACGCCGCGGGCCTTGAGCAGCCCCTGCAGGCCCTTGTGCTTCTTCGCGACGATGCCCTCGCGGTAGTCGCGCAGGCCATCGGGGTCGATCCCGTCGAGCCGTGCGGTCACCCCGAACCGGGCGGCATCCGCGGCGCTGTCGGCGACTTCGGCGGCGTGCAGCAGCGCCTTGGTCGGGA
>CAYLMS010000489.1:0-1534 GCA_964384455.1 uncultured Microbacterium sp.
GCGCTCGGCGCGGCCGAGAGCCTCGGCGCGCTGCACGATCAGCCGATCCGGGCGGCCGGGGGCTGGGGCATCCTGACGCCGGGCACCCGTGTGCTGGCCCTCGCCCCACTGTTCCCTCGCATCGAGCAGCCCGCCTGACGCCCCGACGTGTCCCACTTTCTCGGGTTCATGTCCCAGAATCTCGGGATAGCAGCATCCGGAAGCCGAGATTTCGGGACATGGTGAGTGGGCGCAGGCGAGCAGAAGGGTGAGGGGATGACGGATCCTTCGCGGTACGTGCGGGTGCGGCACGACGGCGGTGCGCGCGACACGCGCCGGCCCGAGCCGCCCGAGCCGCTGCCCGTGCCGGTGTACGACAACCACACCCACCTCGAGATCGCCGACGGCGACGAGCTGCTGACCGTCGCGGAGCAGCTCGACCGGGCGGCCTCAGTCGGCGTGGCCGGCGTCGTGCAGGCGGGCGGCGACATCGAGTCCAGCCGCTGGTCGGCGGAGGCCGCCGCATCCCACCCGCGCGTGCTCGCGGCCGTCGCGATCCACCCCAACGAGACTCCGGCATATGCGGCGGCGGGCCGACTCGACGAGGCCATCGCCGTGATCGACGAGCTCGCCGCGCAGCCTCGCGTGCGGGCCATCGGCGAGACCGGGCTCGACTACTTCCGCACCGGCGTCGACGGTCGCGCCGCGCAGCAGCACAGCTTCGAGGCGCACATCGCGCTCGCGAAGAAGCACGATCTGGCGATGCAGATCCACGACCGCGACGCGCACGACGACGTGCTCGCCACGCTCGCCCGGGTCGGCGCGCCCGAGCGCACCGTGTTCCACTGCTTCTCGGGCGACGAGGCGATGGCGCGCGTCGCGGCCGACCGCGGCTACTACCTGAGCTTCGCCGGCACCATCACGTTTCGCAACGCGCAGAACCTGCGTGACGCACTGGCGATCACCCCGCTGGAGCGCGTGCTGGTCGAGACGGATGCCCCGTTCCTCACCCCGACCCCGCATCGCGGCCGCCCGAATGCGCCCTACCTCGTGCCGATCACCGTGCGCTTCCTCGCCGCCGAGCTCGGGGTGGCGCTCGACGAACTGTGCACCAGGCTCGCAGCCAACACCCTCGAGGTGTACGGCTCCTTCACGGCGTGAGCATGACCGCGGCGCCGGTCACACCGCCGGCTTCACGAACAGCGTCTCGGTCTGTTCGAGCTCCATGCCCTTGGTCTCGGGGATGCGCCGCAGCACGTACACGAACGATGCCGCGGCGAACGCCGCGTACATCGCATACGTCCACGACAGCGACCAGCCCGACATCACCGGGAACGACACGGTGATGAGGAAGTTCGCCACCCACTGCGCGCCCGCGGCGACCCCGAGCGCCTTGCCGCGGATGCGGCTCGGGAAGATCTCGCCCAGCAGCACCCACACCAGCGGTCCCCAGGAGGCGCCGAACCCGACGACGAACAGATTCGCCGCGACCAGGGCGATCGGCCCCCACGGTGCGGGCAGCGACACGGCGCCGGCCGCATCCTTCACAGCGAAC
>CAYLMS010000490.1:0-1529 GCA_964384455.1 uncultured Microbacterium sp.
GCACGACGCCCGACTGCAGCGGCGTCTCGGAGTTCGTGTAGACGTTCGACGGCGGCGTCACCGTGGGCACCGGCGTGACGGGCTTGCCGCTCGGCTTCGCGGTCGGCTTGGCGGTCGGCACGGCAGTGGGCGTCGGCGTGGGCGCGGGCGCCAGTAGCGCCGCGACGATCTGGCGGATCTGCGCGACATCCACGATGTTCACCGACTGACCGTTGATCATGCCGAAGCGTTCCACCGGCAGGGTCTGGAACGAGATGCCGCCGCCGGCGAGGCGCTGCGCCTGCGCGGCGAAGCTGAGCAGATCGAACCCGTCGTCGAGCGCCACGTACTGCTTGCCCGCATCGATGAGCGTCTGCAGCGTGCCGAAGTTGGTGAAGGTACCGGCCTGGCGCAGCTTGACCGCGAGCGACACGATGAACGCCTGCTGCCGTCGCGTGCGGTCGAGGTCGCTCATGCTCACCCCGCGGTAGTGGGTGTCGCGGCGCTGGCGCACGAACGCCATGGCCTGCGCGGCATCGAGCTGCTGCACGCCGGCCTGGAAGTCCGCACCAGAGAACGAGTCGCGGGTGGCGCGGTTCAGGCACACCGTGATCGGCTGCACGGCCTGCGCGGTGCGGTAGAACGCAGCCATGGTGATCTCGATGAAGTGGTCGATGCGCACCCCCCCGAGGAACTGCGAGACGGTGTCGATCTCCTCCTGCCGGGCGAGCGTGCGCGCCTGCTGGTAGGCGTCGGCGCGCGACAGCCCCTTCTTCATCAGCACGGGCAGCTGCGCCGCGAGCTCGCGCCCGTAGGCCTCTTTGATCTTGCCGTAGGCCACGCCGCCAGGAGTGCCGGCATAGCGCACGTAGTCGTCGCGCGGGATCGAGATGCCCACCGCCTTGCCGCCGCCCGCGGGGATGTGGATGTACATCAGCACGTTCGTGTTGTAGCCGCCCACCGACGCGTCTTCGGCGTGAATGGCGTTGTACACGTCGGCCGGATAGGGCTTGCCGTCTTCGTCGACGCGGCTGTCGAGGCCCATCACGAGGATGTTGGTCTCGCCGAGGTTCTGTGCGACGCCCGGGGTGGCGGTGCCGCGCGGCATGGTGACCTTCGAGCGATGGATGCTCGCGACCCCCTGCAGCAGATCGATGGCGACGACGGCGACCGCGGCGACGAGCAGCACCGCGACCGATCCTGCGATCAGGGCGACGATGCGACGGCGGCGGATGACTCGGGGGCTCGGTGACACAACCGCCAGCATCCCCCGGCGCACCTGGGAAAGCGGTGGACGACGCGCCGGGAACCGGCGACTACCCGGTGCGCGCCCAGCTGGGCGTGTCGGCCAGCAGCGACCGCGTGTACGGATGCTGCGGCTCGTCGAGCACGCGATCGGTGGGCCCGTGCTCCACGATCACGCCGCGCTCGAGCACCGCCACGCGGTCGGCGATGCGGCGCACCACGGCGAGGTTGTGCGTGACGAACAGCATGCTCAGCCGCTGCTCGGCCTTCAGTGCAATATGACCGAGCGGAATGTCCTCGCCTGC
>CAYLMS010000491.1:0-1519 GCA_964384455.1 uncultured Microbacterium sp.
CACGGAGCACTCGGCCAACCTGTTTGCGGAGCGGGCCCATCGGATCGGAGCGGAGCCGCCCGCGACCGCAAACGACTCCATCTACGCGGTTTCGATGCGGATGGTCTCGGTCCGCAGACGCATCCGCATCGAGACGTGGGAGCGCGTCCTGGAAGTCGGCTCCGCCCTGCCCACTCTGCCGCTCTGGATCAACGACATGCAGTACGTTCCGCTCGAGTTGGAGCGCACGTATGAAGAGACTTGCAAAGGGCTGCGCATCACCTGAGCCGCCGCGCGGCGTATAGTAATTTGGATTCTCCTCTCGCGTTCCTCCTGCGGAAAGCCCGCATGCTCGATCCGGCCCGGCCGCCCGCTCCGCACGCACTCCTCGACTCGCTGCAATCCAACATCGGCCGCGTGTTCCTCGGCAAGCCGGAGGTCGTGCGGTTCGCCGCGGTCGCGCTTCTGGCAGACGGCCACCTCCTGCTCGAGGACGTGCCCGGCGTCGGCAAGACGCTTCTGGCCAAGGCCCTCGCCCGCAGCTTGGATTGCCGCTTCAACCGCATCCAGTTCACGCCCGATCTGCTCCCCGGAGACTTGATCGGCGTCACGATCTGGCGCGAGTCCCCCGGCGAGTTTGTGTTTCAACCGGGCCCGATCTTCGCCGAAGTCGTGCTCGCGGACGAAATCAACCGCGCGACGCCGCGGACGCAGTCGGCCCTGCTCGAAGCCATGAGCGAGCGGCAGGTCACGGTCGATGGCGCGACCCGCGCGCTCGGGCCGCCGTTCCTCGTCGTCGCGACCCAGAACCCACACGAGTACGAAGGCACGTATCCGCTCCCCGAGAGCCAACTGGACCGCTTCCTGCTGCGCGTGAAGGTCGGCTATCCGGAGAAGGACGTGGAACGGGCGATCCTCGCGCAGCACCGCGCGGGGGAACCGGTGAACGCGCTTCAACCCGTGCTTCGTTCCGCCGATGTGCTCGAGCTTCAAGCCAAGACGCGTGCCGTGAAGGTGGCAGACTCCGTCGCGGACTATGCACTGGACCTTGTGCGGCAGACGCGCAAGCACGCCGAGATCGTCCTGGCCGCGAGCACGCGTGCCGCCTTGGGCCTGTACCGCGCGGCACAGGCGAGCGCGCTTCTGGACGGCCGCGATTACGCCACGCCCGACGATGTGAAGGTGATGGCCGAACCGGTGCTCGCGCATCGCCTCGTGACGCGCGGTTGGACGACCGGCGGCCACGCCGACGCGGCCCCGATCGTGCGGGAGATCCTGAAGCAGGTCGAGGCGCCGAAATGAGGGCGAGCGAGCCATCCGGCCCGCCCGCGGGCAGCCGGTTGAAGCTGACCACGGAAGGGTTGGCGTGGTTCGCGGCCGCCGCCGTGCTCGGCCTGCTCGGCTGGGCCAAGAGCCTCAGCCTGCTTCTGATTCTCGCCTATGTGATGGTCGGGTTGCTCGTCTTGAACGGCATCGCGGCGCGGGGGCATGCCGGCCGCGTCCGCGCCCGCCGGGTTCTGCCGCCGCCCGTCTTCGCGGG
>CAYLMS010000492.1:0-1518 GCA_964384455.1 uncultured Microbacterium sp.
TCGGCCTGGCTGATCAGGTCGAGGCAGACGGGGCGGGCGTCGGCGGTGTCGTCGGCGACGATCAGGATCTCGGTCGCGCCGGCCTCCGCATCGATGCCGACGACACCCGACACGGCGCGCTTGGCGGCGGCGACGAAGTTGTTCCCGGGACCCGTGACCACGTCCACGGGCTCCAGCCCGATGGTGGCGATGCCGTGCGCCAGCGCACCGATCGCGCCCGCACCGCCGATCGCGTACACCTCGTCGACCCCGAGCAGCGCGGCGGCGGCCAGGATCGTGGGATGCACCCGCCCGGAATGCTCGCGCTGCGGCGGCGAGGCGAGCGCCACCGCGCCCACACCCGCGATCTGGGCGGGCACGACGTTCATCACGACGCTCGACGGATACACCGCCTTGCCGCCCGGCACGTACACGCCGGCGCGCTGCACGGGCACCCAGCGCTGAGTGATCGTCGCACCTGCGGCCGGCCTGGTGACCTCGGCCGGCGGCACCTGCGCCGCCGCCGCCGCGCGTACGCGCCGGATGGACTCGTCGAGCGCGTCGCGCACCCGGTCGTCGAGGGCCGCGAGTGCGTCGGACAGGTGCGCCGGCGGCACCCGCAGCGCGTGGCCGGATACGCCGTCGAAGCGCTCGGCCTGCTCGCGCACCGCCGGCTCGCCGCGACGGCGCACATCGGCGACGATGTCGGCGGCCACGGCGGCGGCCTCGGCACGGGCGGCGGTCGCGCGCGGCACCGCCGCGAGCAGCTCGACGAGGCCGAGTGCGCGGCCGCGCAGGTCGATCGTGCGGAGCATGTCTCCAGCGTATCCGCCGAGGCGGTGCGCCCCCGCCCGGAGCCGGGCCGGCTCAGCCCCTGGTCACTCCGCTGACGTCGTGCAGGTAGCCGATCCGGCCGTCCTCGTGCCTGATCACGAACACGCCGTCGCGGTCCTCGAGCACGAGCGCCCACGCCGTCGGACCCACCCGGAAGATGGCGCTCCCCTGCTCATCGTGCACCTCACGCTCGGTCGGGGCCAGCGCCCAGAACGCCTGCTGCACCGAGGGGTCGGGCTCCGCACCGCGCCGTACGTAGCCGCCGGAGCGCGCGTACTGCGGTGCGGCGTCGTCGTCACCACCTTCAGTCTCGCTGTCGATGACCGGCTGCGCTGCGGTGTCGGCGAAGCCCAGCGCGTTGTACGCGGCCGAGTCGTGCGCGTATGCCGGCGCGGCATCCGCACCCGCCGGCTCCGCGACGCCCGTCTCCGGCGCGGGTGCGGGTGCGGCTGGTTGGGGTATCGGGCGCGGTGCTGCCGGACGCGGCACGACCGCGCGCACCGGGCGCGCGCTGCGATGTGCGACGGCCTCGGGCCGGTCGTCGAAGTCGCGCGCGAACGGCGGCACGATCGGGGCGGCCACAGTGAGCACGACCCCCGCCAGCGCGAGCACCAATTCGACCCACATCACCCAGGTGCGGCTCCACACCCCGGTCGGGATCATCCGCGTCACCGTCGCCGACACTGTCGTCCGCCACACCACGGC
>CAYLMS010000493.1:0-1517 GCA_964384455.1 uncultured Microbacterium sp.
AAGCAGACGAACACCACGATGATCTTCATCAACCAGCTGCGCGAGAAGATCGGCGTGATGTTCGGCTCGCCCGAGACCACGGCGGGCGGCAAGGCGCTGAAGTTCTACGCGTCGGTGCGGCTCGACATCCGTCGCATCGAGACGCTGAAGGACGGCACTGACGCGGTCGGCAACCGCACTCGGGTCAAGGTCGTCAAGAACAAGATGGCGCCGCCGTTCAAGCAGGCCGAGTTCGACATCCTCTACGGCACGGGCATCTCGCGCGAGGGCAGCCTGATCGACTTCGGGGTGGAGCACGGCATCGTGAAGAAGTCCGGCGCGTGGTACACCTACGACGGCGAGCAGCTCGGCCAGGGCAAGGAGAACGCCCGCACCTTCCTGCTCAAGAACGAGGATGTCGCCGCCGAGATCGAGTCGAAGATCAAGACGAAGCTGGGCATCGGGGTGCCGAAGGCCACCGATGCGCCCGCCGACGAGCTGGCGGCACGCCGCCCGGCGTGACATGCACGCCGAGGATCATGTCGCACCCCTGATCCCGCTGTTCGGAGGCCAGGTGGCGGGCGCTGAGGCACCCGCCACCTGGCACGGCACGTGGGACGAGGCGCCGCCCCGGCGCGACGCGCCGGAGCGACGCGAGCCGCGGCGGGACGAGCCGCAGGGGGACGTGCCCGAGCGCGCCCTCGCCGAGGCAGCCCTTGCGAAACGACTGCGCACCCGCCAATTGTCGGTGCGCGAGGCGCGCACCGTGCTGGCGGCGCAGGGCCTCGACGAGCACGACGTCGAGGCGGTGCTCGAGCAGTGCGCGCGGCGCGGCTGGCTCGACGACGCCGGCCTTGCCGAGCAGCTGGTGCACAGCGGCGCTCAGCGCAAGGGCCAGGGGCGGCAGGTGATCGCCCAGACGCTCAACGCCCGCGGCATCCCGCGCCCGGTGGCCGAGGCGGCGCTGGCAGGCCTCCCCGACGACGACTTCGACCGGGCACTGGCGTTCGCCAGGGCGAAGGCGCCCGGCCTTCGTCGCGTCGCCCCGGAGACGGCGTTGCGCCGCTTGGCGGCGCAGCTCGCCCGGCGCGGGTACGGGTCGGCGGTGGCGTTGTCGGCCGCCCGCCAAGCCTGCGACGAGATCGCGCGCTGACCGCACGACGACTCGTAGAATGGCAGGCAGATGTCTGCCGCCAGCACGCCCCAGTTCCTTGCGCCACCGTCCGCCGCACCGGCGGAGGGTGCGGTGCGCACCTACGAGGTGCGCACCTTCGGTTGCCAGATGAACGTGCACGACTCCGAGCGCCTGTCCGGCTCGCTGGAAAGCGCCGGCTACGTGCGCGCCGCCGCCGACGAAGAGGCCGACGTCGTCGTCATCAACACGTGCGCCGTGCGCGATAACGCCGCCGGCAAGCTGTACGGCACGCTCGGGCATCTGAAGTCGCGCAAAGACAAGCACGACGGCATGCAGATCGCCGTCGGCGGCTGCCTCGCCCAGATGGACAAGCAGACCGTGCTCGAGCGCGCCCCGTGGGTCG
>CAYLMS010000494.1:0-1507 GCA_964384455.1 uncultured Microbacterium sp.
CGCGCCCAGGACTGGTGGTTCGCGCAGTCCGACCTCGACGGGGACGGGATGCCCGAGTACGGGCATCCCTACTCCTCCGGCCTCGACGACAGTCCGGTGTTCGACGGCGAGCTGCCCACCGCCTCCCCTGACCTCGCCGCCTACCTCGTGCTGCAGGACCTCGAGCTCGCCCGCTTCGCCGACGAGTTCGGCGACGCCGACGCCGCCGCCCATCGCCTGCGCGCCGAGCGCACCCTGAGCCTGCTGCTGACGATGTGGGATCCCGCGCGCGGCGCGTTCCTCGCCAGGGCCGCGGGGGTGCCGGTGGCCTGCGACGCGATCGTCGGGCTGATGCCGCTTCTCACCGGAGCGCTGCCGCGCGAGATCCGGGACACGCTGCTGCGGGCCCTGTCCGATCCGCGACGCTACGGCACACCGTGGCCGCTGCCCACGGTCGCCGCCGGCGCCGAGGAGTTCTCCCCCGAGCGCATGTGGCGCGGCCCGGTGTGGGTGAACACCAATGCGCTCGTGGCCGAGGGACTGGAACGTTCCGGCTGCGTCGAGCAGGCGCAGACGCTGCGCGAGCGCACCGCAGCCCTGGTCATGCACGCCGGTGGGCCGCACGAGTACTTTCACCCGCTGACGGGGCGCAAGGCTCCCACCGCGACCACGGCGTTCGGATGGTCGGCGGCGCTGTTCGTGGATCTCGCCGTACGCCTGTCATCCTGAATCGTTCTCGTGTACTGTATACAGTATTCGGCACACAGCCGACGGACAAGGAGGTCAGCATGAAGCGACGGACACTCGGTCTCGCCGCCCTCATCGCAGCCGGCGCCATGGCCCTGAGCGGGTGCGCGTTCGGCGGCAGCGCAGGCGGCTCCGCGACGCTGGGGACGACGGCGGACGCGACCGGGACGATCACGGTGTGGTCCTGGGATGTCGCCGCCACCGCGCTCAAGCGCCTGGCGAAGCAGTACCAGTCCGCCCACAAGGGCACCACCATCAAGGTCGTCGACATCGGCTACGACAACGCCTACGACAAGATCTCGGTGGGTCTGCAGGCCGGCACCGGACTGCCCGACCTCATCACGCTCGAGACCGATCACAACCAGGGCTACATCACGCAGTTCCCGAAGGGCTTCGTCGACCTGAACCCCGTGTTCGGCACGCTCAAGAGCGACTTCGACCCGTTCAAGTGGAGCGCCGGCACCGACAAGAGCGGTGCACTGCGCATGGCCCCCTGGGACTCCGGCACGGTCGGCCTGTTCTACCGCTCCGACTACTTCGCGTCGGCCGGCATCGACCCGGCGAGCATCCGCACGTGGGACGACCTCGTCGCCGCGGGCAGCACCATCAAGGCGAAGCTCGGCAAGACGCTCCTGTCCGCCGACCTCTCGGCCGGCGGGGGCTTCTCGATGCTGCTGCAGCAGCAGGGCCAGGGGCTGTTCGACAGCAAGGGCGAGATCACGGTGAACACGCCGCAGGCGGTGCGCACCCTGACCCTGCTCAAGACGATGAACGCCAAGGG
>CAYLMS010000495.1:0-1501 GCA_964384455.1 uncultured Microbacterium sp.
GCGGTCCCATCAGCAGTGGCGTAGGAGACGGTCGTCGTACCAACGCTGGGCGCGGCCAGGCTCACACTGAACGCAGCAAACGAAGACGGACCAATCAAGTCTATAAAGCCCCCAGAGCTTGTATTGTTTGCAGACGAATCATATATGATCCCATTCGGACCTATGTTGAACGGCCAACTGCCACGAGGAGGTGAAAAGGAGTCCACGAATGCACCACTCGAGGAATTGAAGCGAAGAATATTCGTGTAACCGCCGCTTGGAGTACTGGTTGAGATATACACGTATCCGTCGGTCCCGAATTGCATCCACATCACACCATCATTCAACGGGTTCGTGGCAAAGACGCCCATGAAGGCTCCGGACTGGCCGTTGTACTCCAAGACCTGGCTGGTGCCGTTGCTGGCGACGTAGAGATTGCCATCAGGACCGAACACGGCCCGTCGCGGAGCGCTCAGTCCGCCGCTACCGACGGCCACGAACGTGCTTAGGGTGGAGGTACTCATGTTGTACTGAAGGACATCATTTGCCGTCTGATTAGCGATGTATAGGTTGCCGTCCGCGCCGAAAGTGAGTCCGCCGGGCGAGATCCCACTGGCCACGACGTTCAAGAAGTCCCCTGTCGTGCCATCGTACCTAAGCACTTCGCCATTGCCCCAACTTGATACGTACAGATCCCCATCCGGGCCAAACGCAACGTCCCACGGGCTACTCAGGCCACCGCTGCCCGACGGAACGAAGGCGTTGAGGAACTCGCCGGTAGCGTCGTATCGGAGGATGGCATTCGTATCCGCACTTGCTACGTAAATTTTGCCGTCGGTGCCAATCGTAGAGCTCCGTGCTCGTGAAAGCCCACCACTGCCGGGGGAGATGAAGTTCCCAAACGAAGTCAAGGTGGTGCCTCCCTCGACCGCCGAAGCGTTCCCGACCGAAATGGCCGCGTCGTCGTTGAGGATAGTTCCTACGCCCATAACAGACGTGCCACCCGACGGAGTAATGATCAGCTTAAAGTCCTTGTTCGGCTCCGGGACGTTGTTGCCGATGACGGTCACCTGCACTGTCGCCGTCGCTTGGCCGGGGGCGAACGTGACCGTTCCGGAGGCGGCAACATAGTCCGTGCCGACTATGGCTGTGTCATCCGCGGTGGCCCAACTCACCGTGAGCGAACCGGACGTGTTGGGGCGGCTAAGAGTGAACGTGATCGGCGTGGTCGTCCCGGCGGCGCCTTCGGCCACTGATGGATCGCTGATGGAAACGGGGCTGACGACCTTGCCGCTGCTGCCGGCCTTGGCGATGCTCAGCACTTCGCCAGGAGTCAGAGCCCTACTGTACACCGACAGCTCATCGATCAAGCCGTTGAACGGGATGTTGTAGTTGGAAATGGCGTTCGAGTTGCCGATGCCGACGCCGGGTTGCTGCGTCGGGTCAAGCGGGCCGAACGGTCGTGTGCTGGTCGTGGTTTGGGCGACGACCGCCCCGTTCTCGTACAGCGTCATCAACCCCG